>WQTL01000511.1 GCA_009786275.1 Bacillota bacterium
CCCTCGCTATACCTCGAAAGTGTGTGCCTGCGCGTACGCTGGTTTTCTTGTTGCCTGATATGGCGCTACTGGCAGTTGGTTTTCACGCTAAATTTCGTTGACACCAAAACAGGTGCACCTATGAGACCGCAGTGTTTTGGGCTTTCCGGCCTGTTTTGCCAGCTTACAGCCACCAGTTTTGAATCTCTGACATAAACACAGCCACGACTTGCCGATTTTCGGTGCGCCGCCGAGGATGTGCAGGCCTTGCGGCACAAGGCCTTCAACGATCATGCGGGTTGGGGGTAGGGGCGTGGATATAAGTGCCGCGCCGGTGAGGGTTTCGAGTTTGCTGGGGGGCATAAAATTCTCCTTTTGATTTTTTCTTGTTTTTTTATTCAGCAGACGGCCTGGCAGCCTTCATCGGAGTTTCACCGGCCCCTTCATGCGGCCCGCAGTCATTGCGGAAGTATCATTATCACCTTTGCTTTTCATCGCTGTCCCCGGGTTGCCTGCCCGAGGTTGAAGCTCTGGCCGTTGGTCGCTCGCCGGATTGTCCGGGTCTTGGCGCGGCCGCTTCGGTAGCTCGCCCTGTTTCCTATGTGTCCAGGCGGCAAAGGCAACGTATCTGCTGAGAGGTTATTCAGTTGTCAAGGTTCGGTGCCATTAGATTTTGTAGTTGTGCACAGTCTATCTTCTGGTCTTTTTTATTTTAACACACTTGACAACGCTTGTCAAGGGGTTTATAATAGTTTTGCAAAATATTTTCGTTCTGAAGGAGAGGCTTGCGTGGACATAGATACCGCATCGGACTTCAAGGCGTACATCATCGGCGACCGGGAATACTTCAGGTGGCGTGACAGGACATCAGGGGATACAATGAAAAAAGACTTCGCACTGTCGCAAAGCCTTTTGGACTATTTGGATTTGGATTTTGCCGGCGAGTTGCATGGGCTGTTTCGGCAAGCGGGAGAACACTTGGACGTTCCTGAATTGTTTTCGTCCATCGCCGATCAGCATATTTATTTCGAGTTGCTGCGGCATGAGCCGAAAGCGGCAGGGATTGGCCTGCCGGAGGAAATTACGCCGACGGAAAATGTGGTCGCGTATTACCCGGAGAACGGCTGGCTGCTGCAAGAGCAAGCGAAAGAGTTGATTGGGAAAAATCTGCGGGTGGACGACCAGCGCGGGTGGACCATCCAGCAGCGTCTGGCGGACTACGCCATCACGCAGGTGCAGCCGTTCCGCTTCGATCCGATCCAGACCTGCTTCGAGCGGTTGGATGAGAACAATTTCGCTGAGGTGCTTTACCCTCGGACGGTGCGCGACTTGGTGAACTTCTTCCTGCGGGAGCTCATCCGCCGCGAGATCACCTTCAAGACCTGCCGATGCTGCGGACGGTATTTTCCGTCCTATGTGCATGGGAATTCAGAATATTGCGAGCGCGTGTTCCAGGACGATAAGACTTGCAAGGAGATCGGCGCGGTGAGCATGTTCCGGGCGAGGCTGGAGGAGTACCCCGCTATGCAGATGTACCAGCGGGCGTATAAGACGAGGTTTGCACGGATCAAAGCGAAGAGGATGACCAAGGAGGCGTTCGTTGTCTGGGGTGAGCAGGCACGGGTGTACCGGGATAGGGTGATGGCCGGGGAGATGGAACTGGAGGAGTTTGAGGCGTGGCTCAAGGGATAGCTTATTGAGATGCTGCGACTTTAAGCGCAAAAGCTTTTATAATTCTCGCTATAAGTGTATTAGCGTGCGGGGTTCCGTCGCTGCACAAGATATCGAAGACTCGCTCCAAAACCTTCTTCTGCTCGATGGTGATATTGGTTTGCAGGTTTAACGCTTTGTACTTTGTGATTGATTGCTGCGCTCCTATCAGCATATCAAGAGCCGCTATTAGCTCCGCATGGTTAACTTGCTCTGTTTCTGCCTTCGTCATCAGGGTTGTCTCAGGGACAACAATGGTCCTTATTGCTTCAACGTCCGTTGTTGCGCCATCATGGGCATATTCAATGATTCGCTGCGCTTTCCGGTCTACACTTCTTTGGTTTGAGATTTTTCTGATCTCACATGAAATACTCTCTGCCCAGACCCGCAAATTAGAGACCAATGATGCATAGGTCGCATTCTTTTCCAGCTCGTCCCGCCGCGCATTTGGGATCAGCCGATCTGATACAATATGGAGCTCCCCAAGCAGCCACCCGTTGAACCGCTCATCCTTAAATATGTAGTTCAACGTGGTCTTGTCTCCAATGAGGATATTGCCCTTTCTCAATCGAATTCCTTTCATGGCTTCCTCCTGTAGCGTGCCATAAAAATTCGTTTTTGCGTACCAGAGATATGCGATGGGTTCTCCATCGCATATGAATTCCTTTATTTCAATTTCTGAAATGCTGTCGTCGAGTTCTCTAAGGCGGTCAGCGATGACTGTATCGCGGTAGGCTTTCGCAACTGGAGCGCTGCCATGTTCATCGCCAATCCATATGTTATAGCTCGTCGGGGCAAACCCAGCGGCCCGCAGCTTTGATTTAATGATTTTCCCCCACCCAAAAGCGTTATGGAAATCAACCGGGGCAACCTGTTCAAGATATTGCCGAACCATGTCCGCATCCAAAATATCGTCAGTATCTTTTGCGCCAGCCATGACGACGTGGAAGTAGTGCCTCGAACGCGCCTCCTGCTCGCTCTTTATCGCAACCACATCGGCAATGAGCGTGTGCAAGTCCACATCGACGCTTTGGTTCAGCATTCGCTCGCAAAGTGTCTGCGCATCAAACGCAACAACCGTACGCCTATCTTCGCCCGCCGCGGAAGTTTCAAAAACAAGCTCACTGCAATACGCAATTCCGGCCAGGCGCCCTATGCCGCGGAAGCCCCGCGCATTTGTAAATCGTTTGGGGGAATGCCCTATGTCCAGCAGATAGGGAAGGGCATTATCCGTTCCGATTCCGGTTCCGTTGTCAGATATCCTGATACATCTTGCCGTTTTATCGATTTCAATCTCAATCCGCGCCTTTTCCACCTTGATAAGCTCTTGAGATACGGCCATATCGATGGAATCCACAGCATTCTGTATGTACTCGCGATATATATCCTTTGGGCGCTCATACATCCCCGCCGTGAGGGTTTCCAGCGTGAATTTGCCTATTGTGATTTCCACATCACCGCACCTCCCTCCGATAAACCTTTTGCAATCGCTCGATGGTATCCTCAATCTTATCAAAAATGATTTCGCCCGCTATTTCGTTTTGATTGTGCTCACGCAAGGCTTCCTTCAGCTTTTTCGATTTTTGGAAGAGACGCTCCTCGATTTTTCTCTCGTCGCCCTCAATCCCTAGGCGCATGATATTTCTCAACTCGGTGGCCGAAATTGCATTTGCTTTTCTGTATCGCAAAGCGATGTCCAGGCTGCGTGTATCCAGAGCCATTCGCTTCAGTTCCTTTTGCGCCTTATACAAGGCGTCAAAGATATTGGTAGCCAGATAAGGCTCTTCGATGAAGGCTTGGATGACGTCGACAAGGAACGCCATTCCTTGAAGCGTCAGCATTCCTTTGAGGCAAGAGAACTGCGTATGCTCGGATTGAATTACATACCGCAAAATTTCGCCGTATAGGATTGGGAACTCAATCTTGATATACGTAAGAATTTCCGCCCCCAACGCCTCTGTATTTCTCAGCATATTCAGATAGGACAGATTGTATATAAACATTTTACGCAGCGTGGGCGTATTTGCCCGTCTGTAATTTTCCATAGAGAAATCGTTGTTCTTGACGAGCTCCACATAACTGGTATACTCGTCACCCAAATAACGATAAAGCCTTGTCCATTCATCTATCAGGCTGTGGTTTATTTCCCACTGCGCGAAGCGCTTCTTTTTGTCCTCCCTTGATTCGTTTTGTCTTTCCGCAAAGTGCCCGCGAAATCCAAGAAGATCTTCCGGCATCGCCAAGTTCTCAATAAACTGTTCCGCAGTTGTGCCAAAGTCCGCTTCAAAAAAAGAGCGGGTGGACACGCCTTTCCCCTGTGTCGGAATAAGCATGCGCTGCACGGCCCGAAGGTATTTCTTGTTCCAATGCGTGCCGATAAAAGATCTGTCCGTAGCGCTCAGCGGTACATATTTCATCGGGAAGGAGAAAATGTGAACTCTTCCATCGCCACCGTATTTCTCGTTGAGCTCATCGCAGAAATCCATAGAAATTTTCATGCGTAAAAACAGGTCTCTTGGGGTATCCGCATGATAGTGCTGTCCTTTTCCGGTAAAATCCTCTCCGTTATAAAGGATATAGTTCGACAGATATTTTATTCCGTTTTTGGCGCATAGCTCCAAGGCCCTTTTATATTGCGCCTCGTCCTCAATATGGTCAAACGCTATGCGGGCGGGACTGATTGCCAGCTCTCCTAGCCGCTTTGCCTTATGCTCTGTCAGCAGCTTGGCGTCCAACCCCTGATTGAAATCAATATAGCGTTGCAGAAGTTTGCCGGTATGCGGGCTTGGATACGTACAACCCTTACCAAACCCCAGCGCTATCAGCTCATCGACAATTTTGTCAAACTGATTGGAGCGCAAAACATTATTGTCCATCAAAAGGAGGTTTCGCTTTGCGCCGAATCGTCTATCCACTTCCTCAATCTGTTCTTTGATGGAGATGTAAGGCACATATTCAGGCTCCAAGGTCTGTACGGCGCAGAACTGGCACTTCATGCCGCAGCCGCGCGTCATATAAAGAAAATACGCATCGGTCGCAGGGTACACATAGTCAATATCGTTCAGAATATCATAGTCCGGCGTCAAGCGGTCAATGCATGTTTCGTCATGCAGCCCGATGGTGCCGTCCCGGTTGAGCAAGCCCCTGACAAGGGTAATGGACGGGAATGTTTTCATAAGCAGCTCCGGCATCAGTGTAGCCATGATTCCACCGACAAAAACCATTCGCTTTTCTTTCGCAACCGTGAGGGCATATTCAATGCTTTTCTTGGTTGTCTCCCATTCAAACGTGAACAGCGTCGAAACATAGACCCTGTCCCAGCGTTTTTCCGAAAGCCCTTCGGGCAGGGTTCCTTTTGCGAACACAACACAGTCCCCCAGCCTTTTATGAAAGGTTGAAATTTTCATCAAGCCCAAAGGCGGGTATTTATTTGCGTAATTCGGCTCTATCAGCAGAATGTCCTGCATGCCGCTTAGGCCCTCCCGCTCTCTTCAAAGTCCAATACATACAAATAAAATCTGGCCCGTGTCTGCGCCGTATAGAGGGTGGCGCGAACGCTATCGGTTTTCGGCTCATTCTTGTATGTATGGTTTATATAAATGACAATATCCGACTCGAGCCCCTTGAAGCCCTGTATTGTTCTGTAGGCTATCGCGTCAGTCTTTGGCAGAACTCGCTCATCGCTTAGCGTATGCCCTCCCACGGCAAGGGTTTCACTCAGGATGGAATTTTCTTTTTTCCGATTGCTTAGAACAATAATTTTCTGCGGCGCCACGCCTTCCCTGTTCACGAGTTTATTTATGATAGAGTCAATAAATGATACGGCCTGCGCCTTCCTGGTAAATTTTCGATCATCAGGCGCAACCCCTTCTATCTGGTTGGCAATTGTGTCCAGCCCCAAGCTTGTTTGCTCCTGGACATATCTGTAGATGCTGGCGGTGTTCCTTATGTTATACCTGAGCACAAAGGGAGGCGTATCAATAAAGAACTTCTCGCCAAAATTACGTCTGAAAATATTTTGGCTTTCGTCATAGAATACATAGAGCGAGCCGTCGTCCTTCAGCATCAGATTCGCGCAAAAAGCCCAATCCTCGGTGAAATCCTGCCCTTCATCAACCACCACCAAATCATAACGTTCCAAATCGGGCAAAGCGCCTATGAGGGCACTGTACTCCTTGCAGCCGCCCTGCTCGGGGGCGGACACGGCCTTCTCTTGCAGAAGAGAAAAAGCGAAGGAATCAATATTGTAACAGGCGGCACGGCTGTCGGCGACCAAGGACGCCACGCTTTCCGCCAACGCTTTGTTATAGCAAAGATATAAGGCTTTGCCGCCGCCCTGCACGCAGCGAAGGAGCTTCTTAATTCCAATCCAGGTCTTCCCCGTCCCTGCACCGCCAACGATAAACGCTTTCGGGTAATGTGCAAGCAAATCAATCACTGTGTCCTGCGTTCGGTTGATTTCGAGCAGCTCACGTTCTTTGTCCTGAATCAACGCGCCCGCGGAGATGGATAAGGCAATGCGCTTGTTGACGACGCTAATAAATTTTTTCTGGCTGTCGGGCGAGAGGAACGACGACGTCCCGCGCCGCTGATTGCTAAAATAGTAAAAGAGCTCCGTAACCCGCTTTTGAAGGTCATGCATCACCGAAAGGTCAATGGTGGTTTCCAATGGCGAACCGACGGTTAGGGGCGCGGCGATGGAGTAGTTTGGGAAGGCGACCGCGCTTCCGTATATCCCGGGGAACTGCGCCTCCAGCTCGTCCTCATAATACTTCTTGAAAAAGCGCATGCTCTGTTCCGCTTGGAGGTATGGGGAACGTTTCAGTCTCCTTTCGCCGCTGTGGTCCATCAGATACCACGCGCCGTCCTCAACCCGTATCCCCGTGCCGCCCTTCACCTCAATGCAAAGAAAGCCATAGTCCGGGTTGAAAATGAGGAAGTCGCATTCGCTGTCCTCCCTGACGCCATTGTTTGTGGCGTACCACCGCACCGAGTGAAAGACATGATACTTGTCGGGTAGCTGTTTTTTACAGGCGGCAAAAAACTTCACCTCGGAGTGGGGGCTGTAGGAATCAGGGATTTGCGCAGGGTGCATGATGGCCATAGTCAGTCCTCCCAAAAGCCGGTTTGCTTCTCTTGTTTTTGTTTGTCGTAATATCCGCAGAGATAGCCGCGGTCCAAGTCTTTATTAAAGTGCTGGCATGAGACCTCGTTCAGGTAAAGGCAGCCGACGCAGGCCTTTTCTTTGTTGATGCAGATGAGGTCAAAGATGCATTTCTCCGTCCTTTCCTTGGCGCGTTTCAGCCAGAGGTCAAAATGCGACTGAAAGGCACTGTATAACGCTCCCATATTGAAGCCCTGTGCGTTGGAGCAGTAGAGGAACACCGCCGGGACATTCGGCAAAATATATTCCGAGAGGGAGCTCTTGTCCAGCCCGCATATCTCGGACGCCTCGTTTATCAGGGCGTGGGAAATGCTGTGTATCAGCGTATAGACCCTCTTGGTGATTGCCCCACATGCGTCGCTTTCGTCAATGGCGCAAAATGGGGTAATCCGGTCAAGATGCACCCGGTCCAAAAACCACATCTTAATGCCAAAGTCGCTCATGTCCTGCGGCAAGTCCTCTTTTTCTATGAGCCGGTTCTCAACCAGCCAGGTTAGAACCCTTCGGCGGTCAAGCTCAAACAGCACGCCCTCCGTCTCAAGCCGGGTGGCGTAGATGTTTTTCTTCTCCATCTCCTGCGGGAATCCGTGCAGTCTTACCCCTTCCAGGGGTTCCCGCTCTTTGCGGGTGTACCCATAGGCCGCAAAGATGACGGGGACGCCGGAGCATATCTGCACATTGGCAAACCCCAGCGCCTTTGCAAGGCCGGTATAGTCCGGCTTCATGCCATCTTTGACGATTTCGGCGTCACGCTCCGCCTCTTGCAGGGAAAGCACCACCTTCGCGTGAACAAGCTCGTCGTATTCAAGGACCTCCTCTGCGATGGACGTAATGTCGTCGGCATTTACCACCGCAAGCCCTTGGCCCACCTGCGCGATTGCTTCATAAATTTTTCCGCTCGGATTGGCTCGCCGCTTGGCGTCCATTACCATCGCAATGGTTGCGTCGTCAAGTCCGCCCAGCCGCAAGTTATCCGCTTCCTTTTGAAGGGCCGCCTCAAACTCGTCTTCCTGGGTGATACTTCCCTTGGCGATGATGTCCGCGTATTCCTCCTGCGGTATCAGGCCCAGGTATTGGCCAATGACGACTTTTTCGCCGCGCCCTTCCTCTTCGTTGTCTAAAAACACGTCCTTGCGTTTGTCAAGCAGGTCAATGAGCGAAAGCGTAAACGGGAAATAGTGCGCCGAGTCCAGTGCGGATTTAATGCTCAGCTTCTGCTTGCAATCAGGGCAAGAGAATGGCACATCGGCTTTTTGCCCGCACTTTTTGCATACGAAATCCACACTGCTGCCGCGCCGGGTCATGTATTTGGTGCCGTGGTCTGCGTTGCGGCATTTGGGCACAAAGATACCGTCCGCATAACCGCATTTGCAAAATCGTATCATCCTTAGCTGTGTCATGTGTTTCCCGCACGCGTCACACGCTTCGTTTTCGCGGCGTTTGAATTCCGCGTAGCTGTAATATTGGCGAACTCGGCCACAGGAGCTACAAACGAACACCCAAGGCTTAACCGAAGTAACAATCGCCCGCTCCTGTTCGCTGATTTTGGGCGTGAGCACATAGTAGGTATCCTCGTTGATGAGCGAGGAAAAGTTTACGACGGATGCCGCCCCATCCCGGCTCCTGCTTTTGAACTCCCCCACTCGTTGATTCACAACGCGCAGCAGCCGCTTGTTGTTGATGCCCGTCAGGTGGACGCTGTTCCAGCGGTCAACATGGACCGCATAGGTGATTCCGCCGCCGCTTTGGGAAAAATCCACCCAACTGCCCGGCAGATATTTATATAGGGCTTGGTTGACTCCTCGGAACATAATGTTCTTCGTGCTCTTGGCAGAGGCCATTGTTGTTTCCCTCCTATTCCATCTCAACGATAAGTTGATTGTCGGTGTCCCGAAGGCTTAGCATCACCTTGAAGTAGCAGCGCTTAAAAACCTCTGTCAGATATGCGTTCGCTTCAAACGACCCGTTTTTCAAGTCGTCTATCAGGGCGTCAATGGACTGGTCGATCGTCCGGCGATAGAGCTTCCCGATGGCTCTGTCATCGTCAGAGCACTTGTAAACCCCATAGGCATGCGCTTTCAGCTCCGCTGCCGTGATTTCGCCGGCCAGCAGCGCGGCCTTCAGGTTCGAGTATTTGCTGACATCGCACATGCCCGCCGTATGCTTCAGGAGATAAAGATAATGGTTTAGAATCAGGCCTGCAATGACCCCCGGCAGGGTGTTCTCAACGGATTTCGTTGCCCAGCGATTGATCGAAACAGAATCCACCAGAATATCTTTATACTCATGGAACTTGACAAAGTTCCTCAGGTAGCTTCGGTCCTTCTCGCGTGTCGGCTGCATAATGTCGACGACGATTCCTGTGTGCTTTCTGCCAACGCGCGAATAGGCCTGGATATACTCCGCCGTGTTGCCGGGGATTCCGTAAAACAGCATCAGATTGAATCTGTCCGCGTCCACGCCGTGAGAGATCATGCTGGTGGCGGCAATCATATTGAAATCAATCCCATGAATCACGCTTTCGGCGTGTTCAATGGTTGAAAGCGTAGACCTGACATCCTGGAAGGTGTCGTCGCCGGTCATCTTCTTGGCCTCCAACGGCTGTATGCCCTCTTCAATCAGCTCTGTATTGATGGGGTCCTCCAGCGCATGCAGCACCTTATTGCTCTCAAGCTTGACGTTGTTGTATTCAAGGATGATCCAATACTCCTCGAGCAGCCGCTTCACCTCGGCGATTCGGTCGTCTTCCGTTCCGGCAATCTCTATGCCGTCAAGAGCAAGCACCTCCTGCGGATTGGTATAGAGGCTCCAGACCACACGTTTCAGGTATTGAAGGGAATATGCGACGCTGCTTACGATTGCTTTGCCGAACGGCGCATAGCCAATGATGATTCTGCCAATATCATCCTGGTCGACGAACGAGTAGAAATTATGGTCCAGATAGGGGGAAGCGGCAGGGAATCGAATGGCCCCTTTCCAATATAGGTGCTGGGCCTGCTCTTCATAGGCGGAAATGGTGGCGGTGGCCCCGATGACCTTGACGCCTCTATTGCAACCCGAAAGCTTTCGTATAAAATACTCAATCAACGTTTCGTAATGGGCGTCGTAAGCGCCCAAAGATTCTCTGATAAGATGCAGCTCATCCTGAATAACCAGAGTGGGCGCGGGGTCTTTCATCGATACGCCGGCGAAATCATCCGGGCCGCACTGGCAGCCGTCAACCAAGCATTTTGTCTTCGCCGTAAACCCGTGCTTTGGGCATTCGCTCTCCGCACCGCATAGGATATTGTGGAAATTCGAGTTAAACCCAATGGCGGTCATCTTGTCAACGGTGGAAATGATGACGGAGGGCAGGTATCTATAGATGTCGTTGTCAACCATATACAGCGGAATGACGCCGCCCGAAGCACACACTCCATTTCTGCAAACATGCTGCAAAGAGTTGGCCTGCGCGTCATAGACCACATGGACAGATTCCTGTCTGCAAAACGGGCAGACATCAATCAAACGATATTTTTCGTCCACTTCATCCGGCGATAGCTCCTGCAGCGTCCGCTGTAGGTCCTTATCAATTTTATTGGGCGTATTTCCTTCCCCAACGTAATAACCGATGCTGAATGGGCGGCCGCCCGGGATTTTTTCCTGACGAATCACCTCGGCCGCAGCGAGAATGTTGGCGACACGCTGCACCTGCTGAACAGACAACAATCGCAGCGGATACTTTAAGATAGCGGTCACGCCGCAGTTTTTCCCGCGTAGCCGGTCAAAGAACAGGTTGAACAGGAGGATGCCCAAAAAAGCCTCCGTCTTACCGCCGCCGGTTGGAAAGTAGAGGATGTCCACATCGTCCGTCTTCGCTTTATTTTTGGTGTCGTCGTCAAGCATCAAGTCCTGCTCATGCGCCACAACGTCGAGAATCAGCGAGACGACAAAAACGATTTGAAACAGACGCCAGCTATCATAGCCCTTAGCCGCCGCTTTGAAGGCTCGGTTCATATAACGAAAGGCGTCGCAGACCATATTGTGTTTGCAGAGCAGGTCAATGCCTGTCGCAAATCGTGTGATCTCCATCTGGAAGTCCGCAATCTCCTTCCCAAACTGCCTTACACCCGATTCGGTGAGCGCGCCATCCGCACCCAAGGGGAGCCGCCTGCGCCGCTCCAAATCCGCCTGCCAGCCGACCGCTTCCGCCAGCATATTCTTGTAGATTTTCTCAAGCGCCGCGATTGGGTCGGCAATCAGATCGTCAAATTTAATCGCGAGCTTGTCGTTTGTCTTCAGCCGTTTCTGGACAAAATACGGGACGTGCGTCGTCTGCATCTCCGCATTTGCAAGGTCATAGGAGACATTGCAGTTATTTCCAAGGGCATAGACGCGTTTGTCGTATTTGTAGTCGTCGGCAAAGTAGTCCAGTTCGATTGGAACGCATTGCGTATGCAGGCATCTGACCTTGAGCCCTGAATTGAAGAGCGTGCTGATTCTGTACTTATCCGTCTTAGCGGCAGCTTGTCCAAACCCCGCGCTTTCGTCGCCGATGGGCGTTTCATTGCTGAGCGCAACGGTCACGTTGAGGCTTTCGCCGCTGCCTTTCAAATCAACGCTCAGGGAGTAATCAAAGCGCAGGAACATATCGAATTCTTCCCGCGCCGTTTGCCTCGCTTTATACGCTTGCCAGGCCTCTTCGGAAAGCAAATCCTCCATTTTGAGCTTATCTCTGAATTGGCAGGGCATTGTATTGGGGTGGGCTTTTGCCTCAGCGCAGAGGTCGTCGACTTGACGTTTCAGCTGTGCATAAAAGGGAGAATCGGACGGTATGCAGCCGCAATCGAACGCTGGGTTGTAGATATCGGCAATTTTCACCTCCAAGCAATCCTGGGCCCTATCGATGGCTATCTTTTCGTAGACGGGCAAAAGTTGAACCCTATGCGCCTGCATTTCAGCCGTCAATTGTCCCGCGCCGTATGCCTCGGCCAGAGCGTGAAAGTCCGCAAGCGATGGCTCGGGGCTAAAGGTGGAGATGAAGTTATCCAAAAAGAATTTGCGCTGCTGCTCAAGGCTCGGCACCACCCGGAAGAAAAAATTGCCCTGAGGATAAATTTGCAGTTCGGCGGTTTCGATGTCTTTTTTCGGGATTCGGAAATCGACGCTGATTTGCTTGATCAAGACGCTTGAAGAAAAATTGTCCTCCGCGCTCTGCGGGGATAGCTTCCCGACATAGATACGGTCGTCAGGACTGTGAAACAGCAATTGTTCGTTATCCGTGCCGGAAATTGCAGCCACAAACCGGTTGACGATGTTGCTTGCCAGCACCTCTCTGTTATTCGGCATGAATGACCCACCCCTTCTCATTTAGTCTCTCTGATACAAATTTCGCCTTCAGCCCAATATACGAAACCGCCAGTTCAAACGCGGCGTCATAGGCGGCGCTGTCCATCAAGGCGCCGCAGCGGCTGAGGACTGAGAGGGCCTCCAGCCATTCCGCATAGCTTCCAAGCCTGCATTCCGCCGTGCTCCTATCCCTTTGAAGCAGGTCTCTAAAATGGCCGCTAAACACAGCAAGCAGGCCGCCAATTCTGTCCCAATTTTTGAAATAGGCGGAGCCTGCAATCTCCGCCAGCCATAGCAGCATCGCGATATTTGTGTATTTGTTGAGCCCGCCGCGGCTGAGGGCTTCAGCCTCGCGCAGGGTCTCTTTCCAGCGGGCGAATTTGGCCCTGGTTTCGTCGTCAAGCGCTGCGGCGCTCAGAAAATCCAGGTATCCCGTGAAATTCCCTTTCGGCGCGTATTCTGTTTCGCCACATGCAATCAAATCAATTGGTTCGCCGGGAATGGCGGCGGCAGCTGGCTGCGAAGCGCCCGGGCGGTATGCGTTCGGAGAAATAACCGATTCCTCTCCGTCGTCTAAATCAAGCGGTTCTCCGGTAATGATTGTCCTGGCGGCGACCTTGCCCGCGCCGAACGCCGTCTCTCCGCAGAGAATCGTCTTTTCGCTCTTCGCGATTGTCTCCACCGCAAGGGTCTTGCCGACCAAAATACTGTTGTCGGCCGTGAGTGTTCCGACGTCTATATCCTGCGCCACAATTCTGTCGTGCGTTTCGATTGTTGCGGCTCGCATATCATTCACCCAAATATCGTCATGAACGAGAATCGAACCGCTGACTTCGCAAACGCCAAGGCAGATGAGTCTGCCTTTGACGTCGAGCTCAGCCGCTTGGATGTCGCCCAACACGGTTAAGTTGAACAGCGCCGTGACCTTGCCGCCGCAAACGATATTAGAGCCAACAGTGTAACTGGCCTTAAATATCGCCTCGTCGCACTGCTCAAAGGAGGGCAGGAAGAATTGCCCGCTTACCTCGAAGCAGCCGCTTGTTTTGCCGTCGTATGCAGCCGTCACTCGCTCACCCCCCGCATTGACTGCCGAAGCAAGTCCATATAGATCGATTCCCCTTCCGGCGCCGACAATATGACCGTCAATTCATCCTTCGCCCTTGTGCAGCCTGTATAAAGGAAGTTGATATTCTTCTTCACCGCTTCAAGCTGTTCCTGCGTGGGCGAAGCCAGTTCCTGTCGTGTCCTCGCCTTCTCGTGTATTCCAAGGGGGAGCAGCCCGGCCAGGACAACAGCCCGGAAGTCCAAACCCAGTGAGCCCTCTATTGTCGTTATCGTTACGCCCCTGCGGGCTCCATAGGTTGCGCCTTCCGATTGGCCGTACATCAGAACAGCGGGCGGCTCCCACCCCTGCGCAATAAAGTAGCGTTTAATCCCATACATAAAATAATAGTATTTATCTTTCCACGTCTTCGAGTAATATTTTTCAATCCTGTGGTTGTAAAGAATGACGGCGATATCAACTTCGCTTAAGTCTTTGTTGTCGATGAAATCCTTGATGGCGTTCCCGATTGCTTTGCCTTCTCCTTCATTGCTCAGGTCAGTCAGCTCAATCAAGGCCGGGCGGTTCCCGGGCCTGTGCGCCGCTCCGCGCAAAAACAGCTCCGGGTCCGATGTGAGGTCAACCCCAAGCGCCGTCCC
The DNA here is from genome assembly GCA_009786275.1 of Bacillota bacterium. Lineage (GTDB taxonomy): Bacteria > Bacillota > Clostridia > Oscillospirales > Acutalibacteraceae > WRMQ01. Next base: position 13,883 of record WQTL01000511.1, read on the forward strand.
CAGATTCTTTGCGCAGGCGACGTAGCGGTCTATCGCATCGTTGATGGGTTTTGAATTTCTGTAGTTTATTTCAATCGGTATTGTTTTCCCTCTATATTCGGGATATTCGGCGCCGCCGCCCTGCCAGGGCGCTCTTCCGTGCCGGATGTTGTTTTTGATGTCCTGCGACTTATCTCCGGCAATCGCAAAATAGTGGTCATCGGCATTTTTGCTCTTTAGAAGGTTGAAACAGAACCGATACCATTCCGGCTTGAAAATCTGCACCTCATCAATGAAGACACCATAGAATCTTTCTTCGATTTTCCCCTGCCGCAATGCTTCATTGGCGCTGCTGAACAATCTATCGTAATAATCGCTTTCATCGCTTTTCGATGGAAGCGCAAGCCCATGGCTTATCAAAAGAAATTTACAGAGGGCAAAAAATGTGGAGCAACGGACATTCCTTTCAGAGAAACCCGCCTGCGCGATTGCCCATTGGTAGTAGTTATTCAAATTCTTGTTGTAGCAGGTGATCAGAAATTTTTCGCTTGGGTTGAGGCTCGCCAGCTTGAAGCACTTGGAGATAAGCAGAACGCTCTTTCCGCTTCCCGCGCAAGCCAATATGAGCTGATTGCCTTTCGCAATCTTGTTGACGATGTCTATCTGCTTTCCGTCCAGCCGATAGGACTGCACGGCTCTGTCCGCGGCCTCTAAATCGCCGTCAACACCCGCTACCGCCCCATGCTCCTCCAATAGGAACTTGCGGGGAATTGTAATTTCAGGGCACAGGCGTTGAAACACATTGTTGACCTGCGCCTCTTCCAGCTCGTCGGCGCTCCCCAGGTAGCACTCAACCATCTCTGCGCCGGTCTTGCGTATCCGCGTTATGGTATCCTTGCAGAGAACATGGTCCAGGCAAAACTGACGTGCTCTCTCGTCAAGCGCCGCCATCAATGGCGCTTCATTGACTTTTGGCAGGACAAAGCAAATATTGACCGGAAAACGCAATTTGCCCGATTCGTCGGTCAGGTAACGGCTTGCTTCCAGCCTTTTAATGATGTCGCTTTCCAGTATTCCATAGACGATAGGATTGCAATAGGCCTGAACAGCCAAAGGTCCCGCCTTGTCGGAAACATCCAGAAAGCGCAGCAGCAGAATGCCTTCTTTTACAATCAGCAGGTGAAACAGTTCAGGTTTCCCCGCGCCGGCGTCTTTTCTGCGCGGATTGATGTGCAACACATAATAAGCCATCTCCTCGCCGGAGAAAGCCCGCTCAACTGTCCGCAGGAACGACTTTTCGTCAACCGTCAAATCCAACTGGTCGTATTTCTCCGGATAAATCTGCAGCATTACGTCTTGCTTTTCCCCCCCGGCTTAAGCTCCTCTAAAAATTCATTGTATAGGCTCTCAACGGTCATGCGCTCAAAATTGCGTGAAAGAACCTCCATCATTGCCTGGACAACCTTTTTCTCCGCCTTTGAAAAGTTGGATGGAATATCCTTTTTCACTCTAAAGTTGGTTGATTCGTCGACCTTGTCCGCCAGCATAGTGAGCTGGTCCAAAAGAGCTGTTTTTTGCTCGATCATTTCCGCTGGGGCGCCTTTCGGAATTGTATATAGGTCACGCCTCGTTGCAGCGAGCCCGGTCGCAATCTGCTCTTTTTCAGCGGACGAATGGAAGCCCGTTGCAAGAACCGTCTCCACCTGCGCAACACCGCGTTCCACCTTTTTCAGGGTTTTTTGCATTGGATTGTTCCGCAGCTTCGACGCCGCGCGGATCTTTTCTGTGATTTCTGTCCCGATGGTATCCCGCAAGCCGATTGTAAAATCAGAAAAGGTGGCATTTTTTTCAAAATCATCGCGTCTCGCGTTTGGAATCAAGTTGGGCGAAGCGACATAGACTTCGCCAACCGCCCAACCGTTGAACCGAGGTTCTTTATAATAAGGCGCCAACGTTCTCTGGTTCCCAATGAGGATATTGCCTTGCCTTACACGAATGCCGGATATGCGCTCGTCCACCAAGGTGCCTGAAAAATGTGTATCAGCATACCAGCCATAGGCCACAAGCTGCCGGCCGCTGCCGTTGATTCGGAAAAACGATAGCCCCAGGACTTCGTCTTTTAGGATTCCCGCCCGGGGATTTGCCTCAAAGGTATTCCGGTATGGCTTGAATACCTGCGAAAGCGACTCAAAAGATTCGCCGATAAAAACGGGGTATTCAGCGGCGGGAATTCCGTTCTCCAGCAGCTTTGCCTTGATTTCCCGCGCCCAGTAAAACCTCGTTTTGAACGGAATCGGCGCCACCTGCGAGATATAATCCTTTACCGTGTCTAAATCCATGAGCGAGGAGACGTCGTCCACGCCCTCCATCTTGACGATAAAATAGTGCGCCGATGCCTGCTCCTGCATTATACGGACATCAGTAACCGCCTCAATGACACTCTTCAAGTTATGCTCTGTGCTTTGCCCGGGCACCAGCAAGGCCTTCAGTTTTTCGCAATCAAACGTGGTGAGCGTCTTTTCATTTTCGCCCAACGCCGTGGTGCAGAAGCTGAGCTTTTTGCAATAGGAGAGGCCCCCGAGCCGGCCAATGCCGCGGAATCCGCGATTTGTGGTATGCAGCTTCGTGGAATTGCCGATATCAAGCAGGGTTTTACGCGCCAGGTTTTTCTTGACGCCTGTCCCATTGTCCCGAATGCTGATTTCCTGTCGCGCGCCGTCAACGATGATCTCAATGCGGAACTCCTCAGGCCGCATGATGCCCTCAGCAAGCGCGGCGTCGAGTGAGTCAACTGCGTTTTGGATATATTCGCGGTAACACGACTCCGGCTCGCTGTACATACCGGTCGTCAGTGATTCAAGCGTAAACTTGCCGATCTCAACCTCCACCCGAAAGCCCTCCATCATTGCGTATGTTAGTATTACTGCCCGAGCGCTTTGACTTGCGCGACAGCCACTTCTATAGCAGTATAGCACGGATATAATCGAAAGTAAAGGAAATATTGGACTTTTCGGAAACTATTTCGAAGCGGTATTTCGGAGCAAGCTAGTCTCCGCTCTTCGCGCGAGCTCCCCAAACTTTTTCTCCCGACCCTCTTGCACTCCTTGTCCATCTATGCTATACTATCAGGGCCGCTATGATAGAAATGCGAATCACGAATTCGCATCTGAGAGGAGTGTAAAATGCCATCACCCAAACAAAAAGATTCGCCAGATCAACGCAAAATCGCCATCTACTCCCGCAAATCCAAGTTCACCGGCAAGGGCGAGAGCATCGAAAATCAGGTGGAGCTCTGCCGCGAGCGCGCCAAGTTTGCTGCCCTTCAGGATGGAAAGGTGCTCTCCGAGGACGACTTCCTGGTCTTTGAGGATGAGGGATTTTCCGGCGGAACCCTTGACAGGCCAAGCTTTCAGAAGATGATGCAGGCCGTGCGCGCGGGACAGATTCGCATGATCATCTGCTACCGGCTCGACCGCATCAGCCGCAACACGGGCGATTTCGCGCACCTCATCCAGGAGCTGGAGGAGCGCGGCGTGGCCTTCATTTCCGTGCGCGACAGCTTCGACACCAGCTCGCCTACGGGCAAGGCCATGATGATGATGGTGTCGGTTTTTTCGCAGCTGGAGCGCGAAACCATCGCCGAGCGCATCCGCGACAACATGGTCGCCCTGGCGAAAACCGGGCGCTGGCTGGGCGGGCAGACCCCTACGGGCTACGCCAGTCGCGCGGTGGAGCGCATCACGGAGGACGGCAAAGCACGCAGGCTTTATCAACTTGAGCAGATTCCCGCCGAGATTGAGCTTGTAAAATTGATCTATCAGATGTTTTTGGATACAAATTCGTTTAATCAAATTGAGACTTATCTTCTGCAAAAGCACATTCTGACCAAGCAAAAGAAAGATTTCACGCGTTTCGCGATCAAAAATATTCTACAAAACCCGGTTTACATGATTGCCGACGCGCAGGCTTATCAATACTTTAATTCTTTGACGGATGTTTTTTCGAATGAGGCGCAATTTGATGGAAAATGCGGCGTGATGGCATATAATAAAACAAAACAAAAAAATGGCAGAGCAAACGAATATCGTGATGTGACGGAGTGGATCATCGCCGTGGGCAAGCACGAGGGTGTGATTCCGGGGCGCGATTGGGTGCACGTGCAGCAGCAGATTGCCCAGAATTCTAAAGCGGCAACTGAAGGGAAAAAGAAAAAATCCCGCAGCAATGTGGCTCTGCTGTCGGGCCTGTTGTTCTGCGAGCACTGCGGCGATTACATGCGGCCGAAGCTCAGCCAGCGCTGGAGCGCGGAATACCAGGAGACGATCTACGACTATCTCTGCGAGACAAAAGAAAAGAGCCGCCGCAAAAACTGCGACTGCCCCCGTGCCAACGGCAACACTTTGGATCGTTTGGTCTGCGAGGAAGTCAAGCGGCTTTCTACCGATGGCTCGGAATTCTTGTGCCAGCTGGAGGCGGCTAAAGTGCAATTGCGAGGGCAATCGGACGAGCAGGAGGCTTTGCTTGCTTCTCTTCAAAAAGAGTTGGAGAGCAAAGAAAAAGCCATCGCCGGGCTGGTGAATTCGCTCGCGGAGACAGGCCAGACAAGTGCGCGGGAGTACATCATCGCGCAGATTGACGCGCTGCACGAAGCGAAAAAGGCCCTCGCGGGCCGCATTGCGGAGCTGGAAAATATGGCAGGCAACCATAGCATCTCCGACGAAGATTTCGATATTCTGGTGGATATGCTCAGTTCGTTTGCGGCGTCGTTCGAGCATATGAGCGTGGAACAAAAGAGGGCGGCCCTGCGGGCGTTCGTGCAGAGGGTGGATTGGGACGGCGAAACGGCGAAAATCAGCTTCTTCGGGGCGGAAAAGGCCGCTGCGGGAGAATCGATTTATCAATACATCTCGCCGCATACGTCGCCAGCCGCGCCCCCTTCCCCACATTGAACGTATTGATCGCCTTTATCAGCCCGATCGTGCCCACAGAGATCAAGTCGTCCTGCTCCACGCAGTTGGCGTAGTATTTCTTTAATGCTTACAACAAAGGAAAGGCGTTTTGATCGTAGCTGTAGTACACCTACCTCTAGGCGGGACAAGCCATTTTTTTATGAGTATAGCGTGTATATGGTGGTTTAAGATATTTAGTAATCAGGGGTACGACACACAAGTCGGCTTATGTTATTCCAGTTCAGGTATATCCACCTTGCCAATCATCCTGCAATAAATATCGACCTTTTGCGTCACGACACCTTGCTCTTTTTGCCGGTGGTACACGATAATTTTATCAATAAAATCACTCAAAATTTGCGGTGAGAGCTCAACAAAATCGGCGTGCCGCCGTACAAGAGCCAGAAACTCGTCCATGTTTATCTTGTGCTGCTGTTCTTCCTGCACGACTTTTTCTAAAGCGCGGATACGTAGGCGCAACGCCGCTTGTTCCTCATCGCTTTGCGCCGCAAGCTGCTGAAAACGTTCTTCAGGCAAGCGGCCGAACGCTTGATCTTCCGATATATACTGTAAAGGAAGGATGTCCAATCCTTCTATTACAGTGGGCAGCCGGGTTCACCCGTAGCAAAAGTGAGGCGGCGCAGCCACGAGGGGGCGATAGCGGACAAGCGAGAGACGGACGGCGCAACAAGTATCAAAATCGAAGGAAGGAGGGCGTATATGGCCCCGGAACATGCAATCACCTACACAGAGGTGAACGGGTACTTCATCCCCGATTTGGCCCTGCCGGAGCAGCCAGAGGGCGACATCGGCAAATACGGGCGGGCGCAGCTGGCATACCTGCGGGAGCACAAGAGTGTGCTGCATATGCACATGATGACGCAAGGCACACTATGGGAGCACCTGCTGGAAATCCAGCGGACGGCAACCGAGCGGATGGAACTGCTGACCGCGCAGATGATGGCGGCGCAGGGCGTGACCGAGGATTTGAAATCCCGTAACCAACTGCTTTGGGTTGGCAAGGTTAGCAACATCCGTGCCTGCGCAGAAGAAATCATTCGCGAAGAACTTATCAACACCTAATATCATACCACAGGCCGCGCCGATATTCAAGACAATAATGAATATCGGCGCGGCTTTCTTTTTTATGCCTCTTTCTCTTCCTCCGCCTTTTTCGCGCGGCTCTTGTATACGTTATACTGATTCTTGCATCTGGGCGAACAGAAGGCTGCGTTGGGATGTCCGGCTATAAACACCTTGTCACAGTGTCGGCAGACGCGCAGCGGTTTCGCCTCGTCGGTCAGCATGAAACTGAACATCATTTGGACGCCCAGCAGCAGCGAACGGAAATCCCAAATGATCGTCGGCTTGTCCAGCAGGGCGATACGGTAGCAGGCGATCTGCTGCGGCGTGCACAGCCGCACGGCAGTCAGAAAGAGCACTTCCTTTTGTCTGGCTTTCAATTCTTTCAGTTCAAAGAAAACATCCCAATCCTCGACGAGCTGCCATATCTCCCCGGCGTTGTCATAGATGATGTCAATGAAATCGCCTTTCAGCGCCTGCCGCCAAGCTGGGTGGCTAAACGGAATGGGAAAGATCAAGCCGTCCGAGTAGCCCGTTCGGACGGTTTCCTGGTTGCGCCTTACCTCGTGGTCGCGTTCCCTGCGCTCGCGGTTATCGTCAAGATGGTTCCACTGCTTCACCACGATCTGAAAGTCCTCGACCGTCCTCGCCGCGCTCTCCATGCGGGCGAGGGCGGCTCGTTTCAAGTCGCGCACAAGCTGTTTTCTTTCCACGTTTTCCCTCTCGAAAAAAAGTTTTTCAAAAAGTTCCGAAATACCCCCTCTTTTTCTC
>WQTL01000512.1 GCA_009786275.1 Bacillota bacterium
GGGTGCGCAGGGCGGCCTCGAAGGTCTTGCCCTCCCGCAGGTGCTCGTAGATCGTGTCGGTCTGGTCGCCGTTGGTCACGATGGTCTGGCTGCCCAGCACCCGCACGGGGGAGTAGATCACCAGGGAGGGGTCGCGCAGCCTGGAGGCGTCGAAGGGGTGCGTGCGCAGGCCGCTGCCGTCCTTGACAAAGATGCGGTTTCGGCTGTTCTCGCTGCGCCCCATGATGAAATAGGCGATCACGGCGTTCTGCCCGTCGCAGTGCAGCCCCATGAGGATGCCCCGCCCCGGGTAGGCGTTGCCGTTGAGGTAGGTCTGGGCGGTTTTCATTCGATACCACTCCTTCGATTCAGTTCATCAAAGCTCTGATATCTTACACCAAAATGCGCGTTTTGTCAAGGTTCAGCACGCAATTACCCAAAAAAGGAACAAATCAGCCCTTCAGCACCCGTACTTTCAGTACGCCGTCCTCTTTAGACATTGTGTTGACGTAAGCTGCGGCATAGTCATCATCAAGCTCATCTGTGGTGTCTATCACAGTGTAGGCAATATCGCCACGAGTATAGGTCGCCACAAAATCACGCTTCGAGGATTCAATTACAAGAGCTTTATCGTGTATAATGCATTTGCGCCATTCAAAGCTGGCGGGCAGCTCTGTCTTCGGCAGGTTTACGCTGTTCACGATCTCGCCGCGCTCGATGTAGGCGGTGAGCTGCTTTGCCGCCATGATGGCGCAGTTGTCCTCGGATTCCGGGGTGGAGGCGCCCAGGTGCGGGATGGCGGTGACGCCCGGCACGCCGATCATCTCGTCGGTGGGGAAGTCCACCACATAGGCCGCGACCTTGCCGGACTCGAGGGCCGCCAACAGGTCGGCGCTGTTGACCAGGTCCGCGCGGGCCGTGTTGACGATGCGGATGCCGTCCTTCGCGCCCGCCAGGAACGCCGCGTTGACGGAGCCCTTGGTCTCCGCGTTCAGGGGGGCGTGCAGGCTGAGGTAGTCGCTCACGGCGGCAACTTCGGCGGCGCTGGCAAGCAGCTTCACGCCGGGGTCGAGCTTCGCCTTGGCGGCGTCGGAGATGTAGGGGTCGTAGGCGGCCACGTCCATGCCCAGCGCGGCGGCGGCGTTGGCCACCAGGCCGCCGATGGCGCCCACGCCGATGAGGCCCAGGGTCTTGCCCAGAATTTCCGGGCCCACATACGCGCCCTTGCCTTTTTCGACCAGCTTGCCGACCTCGGCACCCTGGCCCTTGAGGCCCTTGCACCAGTCGATGGCCTCTGCCACCTTGCGGGAGGCCAGGAACAGGCCCATGATCACGAGCTCCTTCACGCCGTTGGCGTTGGCGCCCGGGGTGTTGAACACGCAGATGCCCTTTGCGGTGCAGACGTCCACGGGCACGTTGTTGTAGCCCGCGCCGGCCCGGGCCACGGCTAGGGTGGCGGGGTCGAAGTCATAGTCGAGCAGGGAGGCCGAGCGCACCATGATGGCGGCGGGCGCCTCCACGGCTTCGCCGCAGACGTAGTCGGCGGGGAACTGGTCGAGACCGCACTTGGCGATCTTGTTGAATAAAAGAATGTTAGGCATGGTAAACTCCTTCATAATGTGATGTTATTCTTTTGAGGCGTTGCTTTTTCTAAGAATTATACGCCAAACGGCGCTAGCTGCATAGAGAACGAAAAAGAAAACGATTTTTGGCAAATAGAGATCTGGCCCCGATGGTGTTTCATCATAAAACATGGATGTGAAAGGGCCAACATCAAATATCGTTGCGAAAAGGCCAACAGCGGAAACAGCGGATAAGCAATACGATACAATAAGAGCGATCTTTTTTGGCGTAAGCTTCTTGGGCGAAGACTCGGATGGCGACGCCGCCGCGCCGCAGAATTTGCAGAACCGGGAATCGTCATCTAGCTGGGCACCGCATTTCGGGCAAACCATAGAAAGGCCTTCTTTCCGCACGTTGCAGGGGCGGCAATCTGCCGCCCGCCACAACATCATAAATCCCGTTCGCGCCTAATCCCAAGCCCCCTTCGCTCGCGAGGGGGGTGGCCCCGCAGGGCCGGGGGGAGCCAAATTACCCGTTCTTTTTCTCGAAGTCCGCCATGAACGCCACCAGGGCTTCCACGCCTTCCACGGGCATGGCGTTGTAGATGCTGGCGCGCATGCCGCCCACGGACCTGTGCCCCTTGATGTTCACGAAGCCCGCGGCTGTCGCGGCCTTCACGAAGGCGTTGTTGAGGTCCTCGCTGGGGGCCACGAAGGTCACGTTCATCATGGAGCGGCAGTCGGGCCGCACGGGGTTGGTGAACATGGCGCTGTTGTCGATGAAATCGTAGAGCAGCTTGGCCTTGTACTGGTTGCGGGCCTTCAGGGCCTCCAGGCCGCCCAGGGTCTGTATCCACTCCAGCACCAGCTTGCAGATGTAGATCGGCCAGCAGGGCGGGGTGTTGTACATGGAGTCGTTGTCCACGACCTGCTTCCAGTCCATCACGGTGGGGATGTCTTTACGGGCACGGCCGAGCAGGTCCTCGCGCACGATGGCGACGGTCAGGCCCGCCGGGGCCACGTTCTTCTGCGCGCCGCCGAACATCACGCCGAATTTACTGACGTCCATGGGCTCGCTCAAAAAGCTGGAGCTGATGTCGGCCACCAGGGGCACGTCGCCGGTCTCGGGCAGCTCGGGCCATTTGGTGCCGAAGATGGTGTTGTTGTGGCAGATGTAGAAATAGTCCGCGTCCGGGGTGAACGCCGCGGGATCCAGGTCGGGAATCACGCTGAAGGTCTGCGCCTTGGAGGTGGCAACGAGGTTGATCTCGCCGTATTTCTGGGCCTCCTGGTACGCCTTGGTGGCGAACTGCCCGGTGACGACGTAGTCGGCCTTGCCGGAGCCGGTGAGCAGGTTCAGCGGCACGGCGGCGAACTGCAGCGAAGCGCCGCCCTGGAGGAAGAGCACCTTATAGTTCTCGGGGATGCCCATCACCTGGCGCATGAGGGACTGCGCGCCGAAGATGATCTCCTCATAAACTTTGCTTCGATGCGACATTTCCATTACTGACTGCCCGGAGCCGTTGTAGTCGAGCATTTCTTCTGCCGCGCGGTTGAGTACCGATTCCGGCAGCATGGAGGGGCCTGCGGAGAAATTGTAGACTCGTGCCATGGTGTGTCATCCCTTTCGTCCATTTCAGAATTTTTGCCTTTATAGGCTACTACATTATACTGCTATTCCCAATGAAATGCAAGGGTTCCATCTGATGAATCCCTTGCCGAAATAGTTTAAATTTTGTGTAAAATGCTAGGGGAGGGGAGGTCGCTCCGCGAACCATCCTCACCCGCCCGAGGCGGGAGCTCCTTCCACGGGAAGGAGCCTGGGGGATTAGGCGTAAACGGGCAATGCAATTACAAGGCTGCGGAACGAGATGTCGGTTTGCTTAATCCCAAGGCTCCCTCTCGCAGAGGGAGCTGTCATCTCGGATGACTGAGGGTGTATCGCGGAGCGACATAAAAACCCTCCCAAGCGTCACCGCTCGGGAGGGCCTTATCCTGCTGAAGTTTACTCGGCCGTGGTGGGGTAGATGCTCACCTTCTTGCGGTCCTTGCCCATGCGCTCAAAGCGTACGGTGCCGTCGGCGGTGGCGAACAGGGTGTCGTCCCTGCCCCTGCCCACGTTGGTGCCGGGGTGAATCTTCGTGCCGCGCTGGCGCACGAGGATATTCCCCGCCAGCACGAACTGGCCGTCGGCGCGCTTGGCGCCCAGCCGCTTGGAGGCGGAGTCGCGCCCGTTGCGGGTGGAACCCATACCTTTTTTATGTGCCATGATGCTCTCCTCTCTAAACCCGCGTTAAGCGGCGTTGATGGCGGTGATTTCGACTTTCGTGTAGGGCTGGCGGTGGCCCATCTTGCGCTTCTCGTTCTTCTTGGCCTTGTAGGTGAACACGGTGATCTTCTTGCCCCGCCCGTTCTTGAGCACCTTGGCGGCGACGCTCGCGCCCTCCACGGTGGGGGTGCCGGCCTTGATGCCGTCGTCGGTGCCCAGCGCGACGACCTGGTCAAAGGTGACCTCGTCCTCGGCTTCGGCGCCCAGCTTCTCGATGAACAGTTCCTGGCCCACCTCGACCTTGTACTGCTTGCCGCCGGTTGCGATGATTGCGTACATTGGATTCCTCTTCTCATAAAAAGTCTCGCTGTCAGGGGCGGAGGGCATACCTCGCTTAGGTGCCCGGAACACGCGGCCCAAATATTATACCAGATTCGCGAAGAGATGTCAAGAAAAATATTTGCGTTTTCCTATTTGACACGCCCGAATATTTGTGCTATACTATTCCCATGGATGACATTTTCACCCCACAAGCCCAAGCTTGGTTCTCGAAGTCCCTCGGCCTCCCCACGCCCGTGCAGCGCGAGGCCTGGCCGCGCATTGCCGCCGGGGAGCACGTGCTGGTCAGCTCGCCCACGGGCACGGGCAAAACCCTGTGCGCCTTCCTGGTGTTCCTGGACCGGCTGCTGGCCCAGGCCGCCCGAGGGGAACTGCCCGACAAGCTGCAACTGATCTACATCTCGCCGCTGAAATCCCTCGCGACCGATATAAGAGAAAATCTGCAAACCCCGCTGGAGGGCATCTCCGGCGAGTACGGCGAAAGCCTCGGCATACGCGTGCACCTGCGCACGGGCGACACCCCGGCCTCCGAGCGCCAAAAGGCCCTGCGCAAGCCGCCGCATATTTTGCTCACCACGCCGGAGTCGCTCTTCCTGCTGCTGACTTCGCAGACGGGGCGAACGATGCTCAGCGGCGCGCGCGCCTGCATCATCGACGAGATGCACGCTCTGCTGGGCAACAAGCGCGGGGCGCACCTGCTGCTCTCCCTGGCCCGCCTCGATAAACTCTGCGGCGAGCCCCTGCAGCGCATCGGGCTTTCCGCCACCCTGAAGGACACGGGGCTGGCCATGCGCTGGCTCTCGCCCGAGCCGGTGGTCCTCGCCGCGCCGCCCGCGGAGAAAAAATTCACCATCGCCGTGAAAAAGCCCAACGAATCCGGCCTCCTGCCCGAGGGCAGCATCTGGCCCGAGATGGCCAAGGCCGTCATAGCGCAGTGCGAGGGCTGCCGCACGGTGCTGGCCTTCTGCGAGGGCCGCGCCACCGCCGAGCGCCTGGCCCATCACGTGAACCAGGAAGCTGGCGAGGAGTTCGCCCGCACCCACCACGGCAGCATGGACCGCGACCGCCGGCAGCAGGTGGAGGCCCAACTGCGGGCGGGGGAGCTGCGGCTGCTCATCGCCACGGCCTCCATGGAGCTGGGCATCGACGTGGGCGAGGTGGATAAAGTCATCCAGGTCGGCCCGGCGCGCACGGTTTCCTCACTGGTGCAGCGCCTGGGCCGCGCGGGCCACCGCCCGGGCGAGACCAGCGAGATGGTGGTATTCCCCCGGGAGGGCTTCGAGGCCCTGCAATGCGCCCTGCTGGCCCATCTGGCCCGCCGCGGCGACCTGGAGCCCCTCGCGCCGCCCGAGGGCTGCCTGGATTTGCTGGCCCAGCACCTGGTGTCCATGGCCGTGGGCGATGGCTTCCGCGAGGACGACGTCATGGCCATCCTGCCCCGCGCCTATCCTTTTAAAGACTTAACGATAGACGACCTGCGCGCCGTCCTCGCCATGCTGGCGGGGGACTACGAGCACGCCCGGGAGGTCCCGGTACGCCCGCGGATCCTCTACGACCGCATCCACGGCACGGTGAGCGGCGACAACTATTCCCGCATCCTGGCACTGTCCGCCGGGGGTACCATACCCGACAGGGGCTATTTCGCTGTCAAGACCGAGGCCGGCGTGAAGCTCGGCGAGCTGGACGAGGAGATGGTCTTTGAGGCCCGCTGCGGCGACCAGTTCATGCTGGGCACCTTCCCCTGGAGGATCGTCAGCATCGGCCACGACGACGTGACCGTCGCCCCCGGCTCGCGCGAGACCGCGGGCGTGCCCTTCTGGAAGGGCGACGGCAGCGGGCGGCACATCGAGACCGGCCGCGCCATGGGCGCGCTCCTGCGCGGCCTGGTGGAGGATTTACACGCCGGTTTGCTGCCGGAGACCCTCGAAAGCATGGGCCTGGACGAGGGCGCGGTCGACGACGCCCGGGGCGTGATCGAGCGCCAGCTGGAGGCCACGGGCGCGCTGCCGGACGACCGCACGCTGCTCCTGGAGCATTTCAGCACCGAGGCGGGCGAGAAGCAGGGCCTGGTGCACTGTGTACTGGGCCGCCGCGTCAACGACCCCCTGGCCCTGCTGTGCCGCGAGGCCGCGCGCCGCCGGGGCCGCGACATCACCGTGCTCACCGACGACGACGGCTTTTTGCTCTTCCCCAAGGACGGCGAGGATGCCGACCCGCGCTGGCTCTACGCCTTCGGCGGGGACGAGGCCGTTCAAATCCTCGGGGCCCTGCTGCCCGCCACCCCGGCCTTCGGCATGACCTTCCGCTACAACGCCGCCCACGCCCTCATCATGGGGGCGCGCGACCGGGGCCGCCACCCCCTGTGGGTGCAGCGCATGCGCGCCGCCGAGACCCTCAACGCCCTGGCGGACCGCCCGGAGCACCCCCTCCTGCGCGAATCCACCCGCGAATGCCTGCAAGACGTCTGGGACATCGCCGCCCTGCGGGAGGTCGTCGCGGCGCTGCGCAGCGGGCAAATCGCCCTGCGGGAGGCCCGGACCGACGAACCCTCGCCGCTGTCCATCACCCTGCGCCGCGCCGTGGAGATGCAGAACATGTACGACTACGACCCCACCGGCGACGCGGTCATCGCCCGGGCGCACGCGCAGCTGGAAGGCCTCGCGCAAGCGCCGGCAGCGCTCCCGCCGCCCAAGGAGCTGCTGGAGCAGGCGGCTTTCGGGGCGAAGCCCCCGGAGGATCCGGCGCAGCTGCACAGCCTTCTCATGGCCGAGGGCGACATCGCCGCCGGGGAGCTGGACGTGCCCGCCGCCTGGTTCGAGGCCTTGGCAAAACAGGGCCGCGCGGCCTATATCGAGCCCGGCCTGTGGGTCGCCGCCGAGCGCGCGGACGAATACAATTTGGCCCTGGAGGAGTGCGACGGCGAAGCCCTCCGGCAGATTGTCCGCCGCCTGCTGCGATACCGGGGCGGGCAGACGCCGCAGACGCTGTCGGAGCGCTACTTCCTCCCGGAGGAGCAGGCCTTCGCCCTGCTGCTCGCCCTGCGGGAGGAGCGCCACGCCGTGGAGAGCGAGGGCGTGTTCTACCACGCGCAGAACTTCGAACGCGCGCGCCTGGCCTTCCGCAACCGCCGCCGCGGCGAGATCGAGACCCTGCCGGGCGGGCTCTACGCCCAGCTTCTGGCCGCGCGCGTGCGCCCCAACGCCCCCGCCGCCGAGCAGCTCGAACGCGCGTTGGCTTCCCTGGCGGGCAGGGAATTCCCCGCCGCCCAGTGGGAGTCGCTCTTGTTATCTGCGCGTGTGAACGGATATCATACCGGCCTGCTGGATACGCTGCTGGCCCAGGGCGCGTTCTGCTGGCGGCTGGACGGGAAAAACCTTATGTTTTACGAGAGAGAGAGTTTGCAACAGCAGCCCGAATCGCCCTCCGGCAGCCTGTCCGAACCGGACTGGGAAATCCTTGGTACGCTGCGGGCGCGGGGCGCGTGCTTCGCCCACAGCCTGCCCGGCCGCGACCCCGCCGCGCAGACGCAGGCCCTGCTCTCTTTGGCTAAGCAAGGCCTGGTGACGACCGATTCCTTCGCGCCGGTGCGCTATTTGATCCGCGAAAAGGACATGGACGCCCTGCCGCCCAAGCGCAGGACCTCCGCCCGCGTGAACCTGAAGCTCGCCGGGCGGTGGGAGGCCCTGTGCCCGCCGATGGATTTGCCTATGCCCGCGCAGATCGACGCCGCGTTCGACCGCTATACGCTGCTCTGTCGCGAAACCGCACGGGAGGCAGGTCTGCCCTGGGCGGCGGCGCTCGCCCTGCTGCGCACGATGGAGTGGCAGGGGACGGTGCGCCGGGGCTACTTCCTGCGGGGCTTCAGCGGGGCGCAGTTTGTGCGGGCAGGGGAGTTGTCCTCTTTCACCTCCGCCCTGCGCGCCGCCCAAAACGAGGGCGAAATCCACTGGATTTCCGCCGCCGACCCCGCGCAGATCGTCGGACGCCTGCTGCCCCACGCGCCCGGCCGCGAGTTCAAATGCATCGCCGCAAGCGCTGTCGGCATTTACAGGGGAGAAGTGGCCGCCCTGGCGGAGCGAAACGGCTCTGCCTTCACCTGCTACGAGCCGGACCTGGCGCGCCCGGCCCTGGAGTCCTTCCTGCGCGCGTACCGGACCGGGCGGGTTTACCCCGGCCGCAGGAAGCTGCAGCTTGCGGAGTTCTCCCCGGAAACCGCGGAGTGGCTGCCCATCGTGGGCTTCCGCCGGGAGATGCAATACTGGATACTGGATTTTAGACGTTAGATTTTAGATATTTGTAGGGGACGGCCTCTGGACGTCCCTGGGCCTTTGGTGGTCAGCCTTGCCCGACGGCCTGGTTCGTCAGCGCCGTCCAGGTGGAGCAGCCCACCACGCCGTCTGCGGTGAGCCGGTTGAGCGCCTGGAAAGCGCGCACCTGCTCGCAGGTTGCGTAACCGAAGATGCCGTCGAGCTCCAGGTCCGAGCCGGTCACCAGGTTCAGGGCGTCCTGGAGGATGCAGACGTATACCCCGATGCAGCCCTGCCGCTGCAGGGGGTAGCCCGCGTCGCAGGCGGGGGGGCCCAGCCGGCGGTCGAAATGGACCCAGGTGGGCGTCAGGTACGCCGGCTCCACGTAGCTCCACAGGCCGCTGCGCGTGGCCAGTTGGCGCATCAACGCGCGCCGCGCATTGGTGAGGTTCTGCCCCACGTCGAAGGCGGTGCCCGCGTAGTGCTGGCTCTGGGCCGCGTGGCCGCCCTCGCCGATACGCTTGAAGATGTAGGGCGCGTAGATGGGCGAGCTCCACAGGCGCCGGAACGCCACCCAGGACTGCATGGCCTGCGAGGTGGTCCATACCAGGTTGGAAAGCGAGCGGCCCCGGAACTCGCCCGCCGTCATGGTCTCGTCGGCGTAGGGCATGGGCTCGCGCGGGTCGCGGCCGAAGCGCTCCATGCGCCCCAGCTGGGTGTTGTGGACTAAAACGGTCATGAAAAAGCCCCCTCCGCACATGTGTATGCGGAGGGGGCCTTGCGCATGCTTTGCCTTACGGGATTAGATGAACCACATCCAGATCCAGCCGAACAGCACGATGAACTTGAACCAGTTCCAGAAATTCGAGACGTACCTCGTGTTGTAGCCGAACAGGCCGACCCATTTTGTGGGTTTGACCGGCGGCGGGCTGACGATGGTGATGGACAGCGCCTTGGTGTAGGTGCCCGCGCTGTTGGCCGCCTTGACGGTGAAGTCGAACTTGCCCGTCTTGGTGGGCGTGCCCGAAATCACGCCGCTGGCCGCGTCGAGCGCCAGGCCGTCCGGCAGGACGCCGCTGTCAATGGTCCACGTGATGGGCGCGGAGCCCGTGGACAAGAGGGTCAGGCCCTGGTTGTAGGCCACCCCCATGGTGCCGCCCAGCAGGGACTCGTTCTGGATGCCCGGCGGCACGGGCTTGGGGCCGATGACGATGGTCAGCTCCTTGAAGCCGTCCTCCTCGCCGCTGGCGGAGTTGTAAGCCCTGACGGTGAAGGTATAGGTGCCCTTCTTCGCGGGGGTACCCGAGATCACGCCATTGGCGGCGTTGAACGTCAACCCGTTGGGCAGGTTGCCGCTGACGAACGTCCACGTGTAAGCGTCCGCGCACGTCGCCTCGATGGTCTGCTCGTACAGCGTTTCGAGGAAGCCGTCCGGCAGGGCGGTGGTCGTGACCAGGGGGGCTTCCGGCGCGGGGTTGATGTAGAGAGGCAGTATCTTGGTTTCAAGGTTTGTTCCGGTGCTCCCTGCGGGGTCGGGCCTGTTGTCAACCGTAATTTTGACATTGAAGTTGCCGTCCTGCGTGGGCTTCCCCGAAATTTCGCAGGTGGCCGGGTTGAATGTCAGGCCGTTCGGCAAGTCTTCGACTGTCCATGTGAAGGGGGGGGTGCACCCCGGTTTCGCCTCGAGGACCACAGGGCCGTAGGGCACGCCGACGCCGCCGTCCGGCAGCGCAGCCGTCGCGAGCGCCGCCGCGACGCAGGGCTTGGCCACGATCTTCGCCCACTGGTAACTGGGGTCGATCACCGCCGTGCCGTCGCTGATGAGCTTCGTGGAGTTCGCGGTCGTCGTTTTGCTCACGTAATACTCGTAGCCGCGGGGCACCGTGTAGGCCGGGTTGAGCGCGCCGTTTTCGCCCGATGCCACCACCGTGGCCCCGGCGATACCGGTGATCGTGAGCTTGCCCAGGATGCCGTAGCTGTTCAATGCCGTTGCGTCGCCTGTGGCATTGAGCACGGTGGGGGCCGAATCGTTGTCGCTGCCGTTGACGGTAATGGTGCCGAACAAGGTGTCGTCCTCAATCGCAAGGTTCAGGTTGGCCTTCATGGCGCGCACGCCCGTGCTCACGCCGGTTGCCGCCGCGCCGCCCGTGGCGTTCACCTTGGCGCTCTCTTGGATGGTGAGATTGAACGCTTTGAGGCCGTTGGTTTCCACTCTGCTCGCAGCTACGTTGCCGCCCTTGAAGCTCAGGGTGTTATTGCCCTTCACTGTAAGGAGACCGTTGCTGATAATCCCAGTGGTGGCGGCAGCGCCGCTGTAAGTGCTGGTGAATGAGCCGGGGCCGTTAAGCTCGAAAACCGTGTTGGGGGGGACGCTCAACGCGATGTTGGCGCTGGTACTGAAGCTGAAGTTCGGGTTGATTTTGACTGTGTAAGTTTTCTCGCCGCCGGACGTAGCGACGGAGGGCACGGCGCCGGGTGTGGTCGCTGCGCTGGTAATAGCTGACCCTACATTCCAGGAGCCGATAGAGATGCCGCCCAGTAACCCGCCCAGTAAGCCGCCTAACATGTCTGGATTGCCCTGGAAAAATTTGCCGTCTTGTGTGTTCAACCAATCGAGCCAGGACGCGCCCAGCAAGGGGTCGCTGCCAACCAGGGTCAGGACGTAACTGTCCGTTACCGAGCCGGCGCTTGCGAGGGTCGCCAGGCCCAGGGCCATTGCCAGTGTAAGTAAGATGCTGAGTATGCGCTTGGTAGTTTTCATTGTGCTCTTTCCCTTCTGTATTCAAATAAATGAAGCATCGCATTCATAGATACAATGATAGCAAAAGCGTATAGATTTGTCAAGCCCTTCGCGAAAATTTTCGGCGAAAAGTCCGCACAGGGGGTTACACGGCCTTCTTCAGCGCCCGTTCCAGCCAGACGGAGGCGATATCGATGGCGTTGTAGAGCCCGCGGCGCTCGCAGCGCTGCTGTATGCACTCCATGGGGTTGAGGTCCGGGTCGGTGCTCATGAGCCAGACGTTGATTTTCTCGGCCACCTGCATGCCTTTGACCTCCTTGGTGGTGGAGATCTTCAGCATCACCACGTAGGGGTCGGCCAGGGAGCCGTAGTAGATCGTATCGCCGCAGCGCACCAGGGGGTGCCCCTTGTAGATCCAGAAGGGGCTTTTCTCCCCGGCGGGGGCGGCGGCTGGTTTGGTTTTTGTCTCGGGCATCAATCAGGCCTCGTCTTTCTTTTCGCTTGCGCCGCCTGCGGCGGCGTTGGCCAGGTACTCCCGCACCAGCTCCTGCAGCAGCTCGTCGCGGTCGAGGCGGCGCACCAGGCTGCGGGCGTTGTTGTGGGTGGTGATGTACGTCGGATCCTCCGAGAGGATATAGCCCACCATCTGGCTGATGGGGTTATAGCCCTTCTCGTCCAGGGCCTGGTACACCTGGCGCAGGATCAGGCGCATTTCGTTTTCCGGCTCCTGCCTGATGGAGAACTGGATCGTGGATTCGTTCAAGCGCGTCCCCTCCAATGGATATAGTCTATCTAGCTTATTATACACCATGCCCGGAGAAATTTCAAGGCTTTTCGCAGGTTTTTTCATTTTAAACATTCCCTTTTCCGTTTTGGTGTGGTATGATAGATATCAGAGGCTAGATTTTAGATTTTAGACGGGGGTTGCCATGGGTTACCGGCCTGCGATGCCGGGCATGTTCGCCGTGCCCGAGGCCCTGGTGGACGAGCATTTGAAGCTCGCCAGGGAGCTGGACCTGAAGGTCCTGCTGTGGATATTGCGCAAGGGCGAGGTGGGCGGCCTGGAGGCCCTGGCGCACTGGCTGGGCCGCCCCGAAGGGGACCTGGTGGACGCGGCGCAGTTCTGGATCGACAAGGGGCTTGTTACAGTTGACAGCGGACAGTTGACAGTTGACAGTGCCGAGGCGAAAGCGGCAGTGCAGCCGGCGGCTTTGCCTGTGCCTGTTGTTGCCGTGCCCGCGCCTGACGAGTTGCCGCCCATCCGCCCGACGGCCACGCAGGTTTTGACCCGCACGCAGGAGGACGCCGCTTTGCGCAGGCTGTTCCGGGAGGCGGACAAGCTGCTGGGGCGCACCATCGGCTACGAGGGGCAATGCACCCTGCTGATGCTGCACGACACCTACGGCCTGCCGAGCGAAGTGATTTTCATGCTGCTCACGCACTGCGCCAAACTGGAGAAGACGAACATCTCGTACATCATGAAAGCGGGGGCCGCCTGGGCCGAACGGGAGATCGACACCATCGAGAAGGCCGGCGAGTGGATCGCCTACCTGGAAAACAGCAGCTCGCTGTGGAACCAGCTGTGCCGCCACGCGGGCAAGGACATCCCCAAGGGCAAGGCCCGGGAGAAGTACCTGCTGCGCTGGAGCGGGGAGCTGGGCTTCGGCATGGACATGATCTGCCTGGCCTACGACGAGATGGCGGACAGCTGCTCCAAGATCGAGTTCGCGTACATCGACAAGGTCCTTGAGGGCTGGCACGCCGCGGGGGTCAAAACCCCGGCGGGGGCCGCCGCCGCGAAGGAGCAATTCAGGGCGAAACAGGCAACTCCCGCGCCTCAAAAACCCGGGCGGGAGAGCGCGCCGCAGCACAGGCCTTCCTTCGACCTGGCGGCCTATGAGCGCAGCACGCTGCAGGTGCCCGTATTCGAAGAATAAGAAACAAGAAAAGGAGAACCCTATGACGCCCCATGAACTGTACCTGAACCAAATGGCCAAGACCGAGCCGCTGCTGCGCCTGCGGGAGGGCCAGCCCCCGGAGAAATGGCGGGCCCTCGCCCGGCAAAAGCTGCGCGAGCTGCTGGGCATGGATCAAATCCTGCCCTGCCGGCTGGATTTCCGGGCGGAGGAGACCATCGACGCGGGGGACTACACCCGCACGCGCTTTACCTTCCAGAGCGAGCCGGGCTTCCGCGTGCCGGGGTATTTTTGTATGCCGAGGGACGGGGACGCCTCCAAGGTGATGATCTGCCTGCAGGGGCACAGCACGGGCATGCACATCTCCCTGGGGGAGACGAAGTACCCCGGGGACGAGATCGACGGCGACCGGGACTTCGTCAGGCACGCGATTGACCACGGCCACGCCGCGCTGGTGATCGAGCAGCGCTGCTTCGGCGAGCAGGGCGGCAGGCCCGAGGGCGGCACCAACTGCGGCCAAGCCTCCATGACGGCGCTGCTGCTGGGGCGCACCACCCTGGCCGGGCGCGTGTGGGACGTCACGCGGGCCATCGACGTGGCCGAGGCGCAGTTCAGCCCGGGCGCGCAGTACTGCTGCATGGGGAACTCCGGCGGGGGCACCGCCACCTGGTACGCCGCCGCCGTGGAGCCGCGCATCGCCAAGGCCATGCCCTCCTGCGCCGTATGCAGCTTCGACGGCTCCATCGCGCCCATCGGCCACTGCATCTGCAACTACGTGCCGGGCATCCGCCAGTGGTTCGACATGGGGGACCTGGCGGGCCTCATCGCGCCGCGGCCCCTGGTCGTGGTGGCCGGGCTGAAGGACAGGATATTCCCCATCGACGCCACGCGGGAGACGTTTCAGCTGATACAATCATATTATGCGGCCGCGGGCGCGCCGGATGCTTGTAAATTATATGTGGGCCCGGAGGGGCACCGCTTCTATGCCGAGGCCTGGGAGGAATTTGTGCTCTTATGAAAACCACCGTGGAAAGAATGCGGCAGGCCGAGCGCGAGCTGGAACAGAGGCGCTCGCAAGCCGAAAAAGAATTGCAGCGGCGCAGGCAGGCCGTGTATGAAAAAGTGCCCGCCCTTGCGGCGCTGGAACGGGAGATCGCGGAGAGCGGCGCGGCGGTGGTGGGCGCCATCGGCGCGGGGCAGGACGCATCGGGGTACCTCGCCTTGCTGGAAGAGCAAAATACCGCCGCCCAGGCCGAACAGGCCCGCCTGCTGCGCGAAAACGGCTTCGCGGCGGACTATTTGCAGCCGCAGTATAGCTGCGCCGAATGCCGCGACACGGGCTTCACGCGCGGCATGCGCTGCGACTGCTTCACAAAGCTGCTGCGCTCCCTGGCCTACCGGGAGCTGAGCATGGACACCCCCCTGGAGCGCTGCTCCTTCGAGTCCTTCCGGCTGGACTACTACGCCACGGCGCCGGACCCCGCCACCGGGGTGGTGCCGCGCGAGAACATGAAGGGCGTGCTGGACTATTGCACGAAGTATGCCGGGCGGTTCTCTCCGCGCGCGAAAAGCCTGCTCTTCACGGGGGACACGGGGCTGGGCAAGACGCACCTGTCCCTGGCCATCGCCCGGGCCGTGCTGGAGCAGGGCTATACGGTGATCTACGGCTCGGCGCAGAATTTGCTCAGCCGCCTGCAGCGCGAGCGCTTCGCCCCCTTCGGCGAGCAGGGCGACGCCACCGAGCGCAGCCTGCTCGAGTGCGACCTGCTCATCTTGGACGACCTGGGCGCGGAGCACTCCACGGCCTTCACCAAGTCGAGCATCTACAACATCGTCAACACCCGCATGATGGCCTCCCAGCCGGTGATCGTCAGCACGAACCTGAGCGTCGCCCAGCTGGGCGGCGAATACGGCGAGCGCGTGGCCTCGCGGGTGCTGGGGACCTACACGGTGCTGCGGTTCTTCGGCAGCGACGTAAGGCAGGCGAAGCTGGGCGGGAAATGAGGGGTGTATAGTAACCGATGATTAACGCACATATGGGGGACGGCCTCCGGACGTCCCAAGCAAAAAGCTTTATTTCTAAGGCCCAGAGACGTCCGGAGGCCGTCCCCTACATAGTGCGCTGGCCTTAATCAGTGGTTACTATACCTTTTGGTATTTGTATTTGGAACAGGCGAATATCATTCGCCCCGGCGAAGTTCTTATAGGCGCCGAATATCATTCGGCGTGGGGATAAAGGAAATTATCCGTCCTGTTCGGCTTTCGGGCGGTCATATTCGGCGCGGAGGTCGGGGCTTAATTCGAGGGATGGTTTTTCGCGATGGCATTTGCAAAATCTGTCTTTCAGAATGGCATGTACAATTTGCCCATAAGTAATTTTTTTGATTACGTTAAGCTTTTCCTCGTCTTTTTCATTCACGTGACCACTTATTTTTCTGAAAAAATCATATAGCAATTTGATGTAGACAAAAAGGCATACGATGCCCAAAATTATTCCACCGAAAAGAACGGCAAAGGACAAATCCTTATAACCGTGGTTATATAGCAACGGAAACAGGCTAGCTGAAATCAAGAACAAATTAATTGCAGTTCCGCGAATAATTCTTTTTCTTGAAAGAGCAAATTCATAGTATGTTGCGTCATACCGTTCCTTAATGGCTTTGCTTGATTTTATTTCTTCTTTGATGAGAAAAACGCGTTTAGCCGTTCCCTCTGGCTTGTAAAAAAGGATATGGTCAAACATCCAATCATACAAGCGATCAAAAATTAATCCCAGAACATAACAAAACCCAACGAGGATTACAGATACAGAAGTCATTGTAAGAGCAGTCTTTACAAGCGAAAGGACTCTGTAGTCTATATTGGCGGCTATAGCAAATAGCCAAGCAATAACCTCCGCGCCGATAATGACATGCTCAATAAAAACTGATGTCGTTTTCATATCATTTCCCCCTCACCCCGCACTGTAATTCGGCGCCTCCTTGGTAATAAACACATCGTGCGGGTGGCTTTCAATCAGCCCGGCGTTAGTGATGCGCACAAACTGCGCCTTGGTCTGCAGTTCCTTGATGGTCCTGCACCCGGTATAGCCCATCCCCGCGCGCAGCCCGCCCACCATCTGGAAGATGGTGTCGGCCAGGGGGCCCTTGAAGGGCACGCGGCCCTCCACGCCCTCGGGTACGAGCTTGCGGTTGTCCTCCTGGAAGTAGCGGTCGCCGGAGCCGTGGGCCTGGGCCATGGCCCCGATGGAGCCCATGCCGCGGTACACCTTGAACTGCCTGCCCTGGAAGATTTCCGTGCCGCCGGGGGATTCCTCGCAGCCGGCCACCAGGGAGCCGAGCATCACGCAGTTGGCCCCGGCCGCGATGGCCTTGACGATCTCGCCGGAGTATTTGATGCCGCCGTCGGCGATCACGGGCACGCCGTAGGGCGCGGCGGCGTTGGCGGCGTCGTAAATCGCGGTGATCTGCGGCACGCCGATGCCCGCCACCACGCGGGTGGTGCAGATGCTCCCCGGGCCGATGCCGACCTTCACGGTGTCGGCCCCGGCGGCGATGAGGGCCTTCGCGCCCTCGGCGGTGGCGATGTTCCCCGCGATGAGCGTAAGCCCCGGGAATTTGGCCTTGACTTTATCAACTGCGTTGAGAATATTCCGGCTGTGGCCGTGGGCGCTGTCCAGCACGAAGGCGTCCGCGCCGTGGGAGGCCAGCTCCGCCGCGCGCTCGAGCATATCGCCCGTGACGCCCAGGGCCGCCGCGCACAGCAGCCGCCCGCCCGTGTCGCGCGCGGAATTGGGATATTGGGTGGCCTTCTCGATGTCCTTGATGGTGATCAGGCCCTGCAGGCGGCCCTCGCCGTCCACCAGGGGGAGCTTCTCGATCTTGTGCTTCATGAGGATGGCCTTGGCCTGCTCTAAAGTGGTGCCCACGTGGGAGGTCACAAGGCCCTCGCTGGTCATCACGTCGGCGATGGACACGCTGAAGTCCTCCAGGAATCTTAAATCCCGGTTGGTGAGGATGCCCACCAGCTTGCCCTCGGTACAGATGGGCACGCCGGAGATCTTGTAGTGCGCCATGAGGGCCTCGGCCTCGCGCACGGTGTTCTCGGGGGCCAGGAAGAAGGGGTTGACGATCACGCCGTTCTCGCTGCGTTTGACCTTGTCCACCTCGCCCGCCTGCTGCTCGATGGTCATGTTCTTGTGGATGACCCCGATGCCCCCCTCGCGCGCGATGGCGATGGCCATGCGGGATTCCGTCACGGTATCCATGGCGGCGGTGAGGATGGGGGTGTTCAGCCGCAGCTTGCCGCTCAGCACCGTGCCGATTTCGGCCATGTTGGGCGTGAAGCCGCTTTCGCCGGGGACCAGCAGCACGTCGTCGAAGGTCAGGCCCTCTTTGGTGAATCTCTCTCCCGCACTTGTCATCTGCGTCATCCTCCTGTAAATTATTTTCTTTGTATGATAGCATACCGCGGAGGGAAATGCAAGGGGAATTTCAAAAAAATCCGCTTATTCATCCGTCGGGCGTACCGTTTTGCACGAGCCGACAATTTCTTCCAAAACAGCTTTTTTCTCATCCCAGGCACTTGGGAAGCAGGTCTGTATGACGACCGCGAATTCGTCAGAATCATCGAATTCCACCAAAGAGAAGATGTAATAATTCTTCTGAACATCTTTTTCTCCCGCATAAACAACGGTCTTGATTCTTCTGCCGCCGTCAGCCGCGTCCTTGGTTTCTTCAACCAAACTGAAATTCTGTCTTTTTGACCGCAAGTCGTCAATCTGAAGCGCAAAAATATCCTCCGCGGTAGTGGCTTCCGCGATATCGCGCCTGTCAATTACGAAGACGCCCGTCACAAGGTCATCTTTTAAAGAAATGCATTGCAGATCATAGGGATTCTCTTTTTCGTTCAGTTTCCAGCCAGGGGGGAACGAAAAAGAGAACCGGTCAAGCGCGGTGAAAGCAGTCGGTCCCGCGGGAGGTTCCGCTGTGCAGCGCGAAAACGTCAGCACTGCAAATACAGCCAGAATGGCAGCGGCAATTTTTTTGGTGCTTGGCGGCAACGGTTTTTTTGGAGTCATCTTGTCGTCCCCCTGAAAATATTTCTTTGTATCATAGCTCCACCCCAGCATCATAGCATATTCCCGAACGGTGCGCAAGCAGATTTTTTCGCGGGCACACCGCAATTTAAAACCCTAACGCCCGAAGCGTGAGCTCCGGGCGTTAGGGTTGAAGGGTTTGTATGAAGCAAAATGGAGAAAGCAAAAATTATTTTGGAATCTGCGGAACCTCTTGGCCTCTTCGTTGGTCTTATTATATCACCATTCCTTGCGCGTGTCAAGGCTTTTTTTAAAGTTTTAAAAATATTTCATATTCTGTCACATTTTACGCCTTAAAAACCCAGAATTCATTCAGCATCACGCCCACGTGCGGCTCGCTGAACTCCAGCGCAAGGCAGCCGTTCTCGAACACCGCGGCGGGCAGGCCGTAGGTGGCGGTGCGCAGGAAGCCGGGCCCGAGCATGGCTTCGTCGAAGGCGGGGTCGGGCGTGCCGCCGTAGGGCTTGCCGTGGTAGATCACGTGCCCGTTGGCGGTGATCTTATATTGGTCGGAGTTCCTGTCCCCCTCGCGGAACCAGGTCACGCGCAGCTTGTAGTCCCGCCCCGGGGCGAAGCCGCCCAGGCGGCACCGGAGCGTGAGGTTGTCGAACACCTGTAACGCGCAGATGGGCACGCTGCCGTCGTTGCAGTCGCGGTCCCCGTGGAAGTTCAGGTAGAACGTGCCCTCCTGCGGGCAGGCGAGGGTTTCACGCGCGTGCAGGGCGAAGGAGTAGTAGAACTCATCAGGCTCGACTTTGTTGCGCTTTAGGCTCTGCTCCAGCAGGCCGCGCTCTTTCTGGCGGCGCAGCCAGGGCAGGTCGGTGACGGGCCTGTCGATGGTGTCCAGGGTGCAGCCGCGCTCCCAGCTGCGGCCCAGGAAGTTGGCCACGTCCAGCTGGATGCCGATCTGCCCGAACAGCGTTTTCGCCAGGGGGAACAGCATGCCGCGCCCTGTAGGATATTGCGCGTCCCAGTCACCCCGGGCGATGGCCCGCAGCTCGAACAGGCGCTTTTGCCGCACATAGGAATCGCACTTCGCGCGGAAGAGCAGCAGGTTGAAGTGCCAGTTTTCGCTCAAGGACGGCGTTTTCGCCAATAGGTCCTCCCAGAGCGTCAGGCACAGGTCGATGCCAAAATTCTCCGCGGGGTCGCCCTGCCAGTTCTGCTCCAGCATCAAAATGCCGTCGGCGGCGCGCAGCGGGTCGGCCCCCCAGAGGAACAGCCGGGCGTAGTCCTCCAGGCTCTCGCGCAGCTCGATGCCGTCGCCGAACCAGTCCATGTCGCTCCAGAGCATCTTGTTCACGTCGTCGTTGACGCCCTCGGAGTAGCTCACCGAGCCGGACACGAAGCCCCGGGTTTGCCGGTGCAGCATCTGGAACTCCCGGGGGCGGGGATTCACGCTCTCTCTGCTCAAAGTTGAGGTCAGGGCGAAGTGCCAGTCGTCCAGGTTGTAGTGCACGGGGTATTCGCAGCGCACGTTGTGGGTGATGTCGGGGTACAGCCGCACGTCGTAGCGCGCGGGGGTGGCGCGGCGCAGGCCCTCGGGGCTGAAGGCGTGGTTGGGCCCCATGATCACGCCGTCGAGCCACTCTGGCAGTTTATCCAGCTCCGCCTTGAACTGCCCCGGCCACCAGGGGGATTCGTGGGGCATCTGCGCGGAGATCCAGATCTTGGCGCCGGGGTGGGTCTCCTTCAGGAGCTTGCTGTACTGACCGCCGCGTTCGAACAGCTGGTCGGGCGGCAGGTTGCCGGGGTCGGAGCCCGGGATGAAGATGTAGTCCAGGCGCGGCATGGAGCGGAAGACGCGTTCGCGCTCGGCATAGGCCTCGGCCTCGGGCTGCTTTTCGTCGATGGGGTACCACAGGCCGATGTCCATGTCCAGTTCCTCGCAGATGGCCGAGACGCGGGGCAGCAGCTCGTTGGGGGGCATGGGCATCAGGTCGCTTAAGTTCCCTCCCTCGTCGGGCACGTGCTCGGCGGTGTTGCAGCCGTAGAACATCATCTCCAGCTGGCAGCGGCGGAACTGCGCGGGGGTCCAGGCGTCGTAGGTGTTGTTGTTGCCCCGGTAGCCCAGCTGGTGGCCGCGTATGGGCTTGCGCGGGGCG
Source organism: Bacillota bacterium (assembly GCA_009786275.1). Classification (GTDB taxonomy): domain Bacteria; phylum Bacillota; class Clostridia; order Oscillospirales; family Acutalibacteraceae; genus WRMQ01. Next base: position 20,256 of record WQTL01000512.1, read on the forward strand.
TAGTCCCCGCTGATATCGCAGGTGAGGCGGGCCTCGCCGTCCGCGATCTCGAGCTTGCGCAGCAGCCGCCCCAGCCCGAAGATGTGTCCGCGCCGCCCCCGCGCGGTGACGGTGACCTCGTCGCCGTTTTGCGTAATGACATAGCGATCCCTGTCCATGCCGGGGTCCCCGGCGAAAGTGACCTGCACCGGGCAGGCGCGGCCTCGTGCCTTGAACTCCTCCGCCAGAAGGTTTTGCATAAATTCCATTTGACAAACGCTCCTTTATCCTGTATTATGTTTGTGATAAAAAATGTGGGAGGTCTCGCTATGTGGATTTTGTATACGCTGCTCGGGCTGGCGGGCTTCGCTGCCCTGCTGATGCTCGCGGCGGGCTATGTGGCCTGGCTGATATCGCTGACCAGGCGGGAGAAAAAGCCGTCCATCCAGGAGCCGGACGCCAAGGCGCAGATACGCATCGACGCCAATATCGCGGGCGGGGAGTACCTGCGCAGCCTGCACCCGGAGGATATCTCCATGCGGTCCCGGGACGGCCTGGAGCTGAAGGGCTGGTACCTGCCGGCGGCGGAGCCCTCGAACAAGCTGGCCGTGCTGGTGCACGGCTACACCAACCACGGGCCCGGCGAATTCGGCGGCTTCCTCAAGTTCTACCACGAGGTGCTGGGCTACAACGTCCTTTTGCCCGACCACCGCGCCCACGGCCGCAGCGGGGGCAAGCGCGTCGGCTTTGCCGCGCTGGAGTGGCAGGACATCTTCGACTGGACGGACATCTACGCCAGGCGCCTGGGGCCTGACGCGGAGGCCGTGCTGCACGGGATCTCCATGGGCGCGGCCACCGTGATGCAATGCAACGCACACAACCCGCCGGACTACATAAAGTGCATCGTGGAGGACTGCGGCTACACCAACGGCTACGAGATGATGTGGCTGGCCGCCCGGCGCGACCTGCACCTCAACATCCCG
>WQTL01000513.1 GCA_009786275.1 Bacillota bacterium
TCCCGTCGAGTAAAGCACCACCATTATACCACATAAATCGCACCTTGTTTTCAAGTCTATTCAAGATTGTCCGAAGGTTGGGGTACACCGCAGCCCCTTGCGTTGAACTGAAGTCACGACCACCGGGAGCCGTCCTTCGCGTGGTGGGCACTGTGACATCGCTGGCAGAGCGCCTGCAAATTGTCCACGTCGTTGCCGCCGCCGTCCGCGAGAGGAATGCGGTGGTGAACAAGAACAGCGGGTACGCACTTGCCTGCGGCCAGGCACATCTCGCACAGCGGGTTGGCTGTCAGGTAGGCGGCGCGAAGCCGCTGCCATGAGCGTCCGTAGCGTTTGGCCGTGGCAGGGTCGCGCTGCTGCTGTTCGTAGCGCCGGGCTTCCTGCTTGGTGTGGGCAGGGCAGTAGTGGCTGGTTGTCAGGGCTGGGCAGCCGGGGTGGGCGCAGGGCTTGGCGGGTTTGTATGGCATGGCGTGTTCCTCCAATGCATGCGAAAACCCCCGCAGGGTGATCCCCGCGAGGGCTGTTCTGAAATTTTCACTGATGCCATTATAGCACATCCAATCCGAACAGAACGAACAACACCTAATTTTTTTCTAAAAATCTTTTGTGGGCCATGCGGACGCCGTCAGCGGTGTTGTCACCGCCCAGGGAGAACGCGATCTGCACCCACGAAAGGCCGTTGATGTGCCGCAGGGAAAGTATCTGGCGCATGAGGCTGTCATCCACGCAGTTGATGTAGCGGGTCAGGCGGTTCAGTTCGTAGAAGCACTTCTTGAGGTTCAGGTCAATCAGCGTCCGCAGTTCGGCCATTTCGATGGCGTAGTCCGCCACCTTGTCGGCCAGGTTCTTGCTGGCTGGGAGCCCGGTGATCCGGCTGGTGCAGGAGGTCGAAAGGCTTTCCAGTTCAGCCAGCCGCCGCTGCTGCTCCGTGATCTCCCGGTTGAGGTGGTACAGTTGCGACAGTTCCTTGTTTGTCATTGCGCTTTCCCTCCTTGCGCCAGGGCATCGCGCCCTGATAATATTTCTCGGCGATGTGTTCCTGTTGAACGAGCGGTTTGGCGGCGATCAGGGCTTTGGCGCGCTTGCGGTCGGTCGTCGCCCTGCGTTTGGTCTTAAAGAACCGGCAGCCGTCGCAACAGGCTTTGTTAGGTTTCAGGGCGATGCATTCACCGCCCCGGCAAGCAAAACAACTTGTATTCATCTGAGTTCTTCCTCCAGTTTTTTGATGATGGCGCGGGCTTCGGCAAGGCTTGTAACCATGTGGGCCACGCCCAGCGCGGCGCGGATGCGCTCAAGCGTAACCTCCTGCAAGCGGGTCATCTTGTTCCCCAGCTGTTTGACCTCCAGCCCCAGGAAGCGCCCGCGATAGCAGCAGATGATGTCGGGGATGCCTGCGGCTCCGTAGCTTCCGCCGTGCTCTTTCCAGCAGAAGCATTCCGGCAGGGAGCGCAGATACCGCAGGATAGCGGCGGTGATGTCTTTCTCCAGCATAGTCGGCTCCTTCCGTGTCCGTTGTGTCGCTGTTTCCTTGTTTCGCCGATTTCTAAAGGTTATCGCTTTTTTACGCGCGCGCCCGCGCCCATGTGCGCGTATGCGTGGCAGCGTTTTTCCTTCAAGCTATAGAAATAAGTGATTTTAGGAAACAAAGACACAACCATATTATTGTAGGGGCGGGATATCCCGTGTAAAAGAGACGATGTCACAGCGGGCCAGAATCGCTTGATAATCAAGGACATACGCTTTCGTGTTCAGGTCGTCGAAGCGGGTCTGGCGGTAGGCGATGAACAGGTCGCTGTTGCGGATTTGCTTCAGGAACTGCCGGAATTCGAGGCACTCGCCCACGATGGCATGGTCGCGCCGGTACTTGGTGAAGCGGTCATAAATCCTGCCGAACCGCAGGGAGATTTGCGCCTCGTCGTCCGAGAGCCGGAAATCCGTCCCCTCATCCAAGCCCATCCGCGCCATGATCTCCAAACTCTGCTCCACGATGCCCCGGTTGACGGCACTGCCGTCCAATAGGTACTCCCGCGCGGCGAAGCCCAGGTATTCCATGCAGGAATTCAAAGGAATTTCAAAGACTGAATTCCAGGGCAGGCCCTGTAGGATACACAGCTTCTCGGCCAGACGCAGCCCGGCGGCACAGCAGGCGAGGTTATTCACAATCCGCGACGGCAGGGCCTTGTCGAACTGGCCGCAGGCTTCGGTATACCACCGCTTGACCTCGGCGGCGTCGGTGCGCAGGGCCGCCTCCAGCATCGCCCGGCCAAAGCCCGCGAGGAGCTCCGGCGCGGCGCACAGCCGACCAAATGTCTCACGGCGCGCCTCGTCCTTCAGGTCCTTCCGGCTGAATAGCAGTTCAATCCCGCGCTCCCGGATGGCGGTTTCGTCCGGCGATTCTTCCCCGGCCACAACGAGCGGAGCAAGGAGATCGTAATACACGATGGTCTGGTCGGCGCGCCCGCGCTGCCCCTGGTGACCGTCATAAGTGTCGCGGAAGTGATTATACAGCCAGGCGAGCTTGTTGCGGTCCATCTTGGAGGGCTTGAACTCGTCGAGGGGCTGGGGCACAAGGTTGCTGGAGGCCGACTCCTGCATGAGGGTAAAGCCGGTCACCTGGGTCGCCGCCGTCACCTTGCTCTGCGAGAAGATCGGCAGAATCACCCGTTCGAGGGTGTTGCTCTTGCCGCTGCCCGCCTCGCCGATCAGGAAGAGGAGGGGGAACTTGATGCCCGCGCGTCGCAGGTGAGGCTTGATAAAGCACCCCGCCGCCCACGCCAGCACCGACACGGTTTTGGCGGGCTCGTTGTAGCCCATCAGCAGCGGCCCCAGCGCCTGCAATTTTTCCTTGCCTATGGCCGCCTGCCGATGCACGGCGCTCTGTAGGCCCTTGCACCGTTCCAACTGCAGGAGGTTCCCCACAGCCTTGCCGCCCCGCTCAATGGCACCATCAAGGGCGGCGAACACCCAACGGCCATCCAGCCAGTACAATCCCTGGGCTTTTACCCCGGTTTTGCGCACCCAATCAAGCTCGGCGATGTAATTCTTGAGCAGTTCCAGGTCGCCCTCAGAGCCGGTATAGCTCAATGCGATGGTTCGCTTGTTCAGCAGATTTTTGAACCGTTGCAGGTTCGAAAAGTCCGTCGTCATGAAGGTCTGCCGAAACACCTCGCCCTTGACCGTTACCAGATCGGCGGTCATTTGGGTATCGTCGTCGGAAATGAGCATCTCAATGGGCTGCACGATGAAATTTGTGAGCGGGTAGATATTGTCGCCCTTCGCCCGAAAGTAGCGGCCCTCATAGGCGAACACGGGGGCGTCGCTCTTCGAGCCGTAGCCCTCCTCCACGGTATCCAGCGCCCGCGCCAGGGTCTCCTCGCCGTAGGTAGCGCCGTTGGCATGGTGGCGTTCGTCCCATTTGGGGCGTATGAGGCCGCTTTGCCGGAAAAGGCGGTCCATCTGCTCTCGGTTCCTCCCGGACCAGAATGCCAGCTTGCAGCATAGGGCGAGATCGGCCTCCGACTGGCTGGCGAAGCCCTCCTGCCAGCGCCCTTCCCACAGGGCGGTGAAAGCCGCGCCGTTGGTGGAGCTCCCCGCCTTTTCGAGAATCTCCTCGTCGGTCAAAGGCTCTGCCGCCTGCTTTTTCTTCCGGGATTTCCGCTCCTTTTTGGGCGCGGCGATATACTGCTCATGAATCCACGCCAGCGCGCCGTCATCGGCGGCAACCTCAAGGGGACAGTCCTTGTAGCGATTGCCCGTCATGGTAAAATACCTGGAATGGGCGTACATCTCCACCCCGGATTTGCTGTTCTTGCTGCCCCCGGCAGGCATGGCGCCGCGCAGGAAGATATGCAGGCCGGTTCCTGAAGGGCTGATTTCCATGTAGGTCGGCGGCACCCGCTCAACGATGGCGGCGGCGGTCTCGTTCAGCGCGCCGGTGGCCGGGTCAACGCAGTGGTCAATGTCGATACCCACGATGCCCGCCTGCTTGGTGAACACGAAGCCCAGCCCGGTATAGAGGTACTGCCGCAGGGCTTCCTGGGCCAGTTCGAGGGTCGCCCAATTGTCGGGGTTGGTGGTGGACGCCTTCTTGCCCAGCTTCGGATCGTAGGGCACCTTGGCGTCGCGGCCGCCTTTGGGGTCTGGCTCCAGCCGCCATGTAATCCACTGCGTAAGCTCGGCGAGAGCGCGGGGGAATTCACTTGTCACCGCCAAGCACCTCCTCGAATGGCCTGTGGGCCGGAACCTCACGGGGCTTGCAGGGGTAGCGGTTCTTCGGGCGGCGGCGGCGCCTGCGCCGGTTCTCTTCGCGCATGACGTTGACAATGGCCGCGCCAGCGGTGAAGTCGGGGTAATGCTCGGAATTATAGAAAATGTTACGCATCGTTGTTCAACTCCTTCATGTTGCCGAAGCGGGCGCCCACGGCGGCCTCGGCCAGGATGGGGATGTCGAATTCCGGGAAGGGCTGGGCCTCCATGCACTGCCGGATGAACGCCACGGCCTCGGCCACGCGGCCCTCCGGGACTTCGAACACCAATTCATCGTGTATCTGGAGCAGGGGCCGCAGCCAGGGATGCTCCGGCAGCCCGGCGAGGATACGGCCAATGGCCAGCTTGAGCAGGTCGGCGGCGGTGCCCTGGATGGGGGTGTTGAGGGCGCAGCGCTGGGCGAACGCTTTCTTTCCCCAATCGGTCGCGGTGATGCCGGGCAGATAGCGCCGCCGTCCCAGCCATGTTTCGCTGAAGCGCCGGACTTCGGCCTTGCGCTTGGTTTCCTCCTGCCAGCGGGCGAGGGCGGGATACCCGGCTTTCAGGTTGGCGATGATCCCCTCGCAGTCCTCCAGCGTGACGTTCAGCCCGGCCTTAAATCTCAGCGTCCGCTGCAGGCCGCGCGGGAACAGGCCGAAGAACGTGCCAAAATTGACATTCTTTGCGATGGTGCGCTGCTCCTTGTCGTGCCTGCCGGGGCCAAAAATGACGCTGGCCGTCTGGTCGTGGATATCGCCCCCGGCGCGGTAGGTCTCCAGCATTTTTTCATCCCGGCAGTAGAACGCGCCCACGCGCAGTTCTATCTGCGAAAAGTCCAGCGACAGCAGCACACTGCCCTCCGGGGCGATGAAGAAGTTTCTCACCCCGACATCGTCGGCCCCGGCCCTGGGCATGTTTTGGAGGTTGGGGTTCCGGGCGGCGAAGCGGCCCGTTTCGGTGGCCAAGGGCAGCAAGTCGGCATGAATGCGCCTGGTGACGGGGTTGATGTGCCGGGCGTAGCCGTCGATATAGGTCGACTTGATCTTCCCCCAGCGGCGGTAGTCCTGTATCAAGCGGAACAGGGGCGCGAGCTCAGGGCGGTTTTCCGCGCACCACTCGGACAGCAGAATCAATGCTTCATCGTCGGCGGCTTCCTGGTATTTTGCCGTGGTTTTCAGGACCGGCAGGCCCAAGTCCTTGTACAAATAGCGCTTGAAAGCGCTGGTGCTGGCGTTGGCCCCGATGGGCACATCGCCAATGATGGCGGCAATCTCCCCACGCAGGCGCTCCAATTCCTGTTCCGCGTCGGCGGCCTTGCGCTCCATCAGCGCCCGGTCCACCTTCAAGCCGTTGTACCGCATGATTCCGCAGTACGCCGCCGTGGGTGATTCGACCTGCTCCGCGATCCAGCGGTGCCGGGGGAGGTAGCCGTCAAACCAGGCGTTGAGCTTGTGGTACAGCCGCAGGGTGTAGTCCGCGTCGGCACAGGCGTAGTTGATAGTAGCCGGGGCGGCGGGGTCGAGTTCGTCGAAGAACCGGCCTGCCGTCACGGTTTCGAAGCTGGGCATTTCCGTGCCGAACAGTTGCGGCACCAGGGTTTTCAGGCCGCTGTCGGCCAGGCCCCGGAACTGCGTGGGCGCTTTCAGCGTCAACTGCGCCGCCGCGATGGTGTCGTACACCGGCTCCAGCAGCACAATGCCGCGCGCATACAGGAAGGCGCTCTCGAAGGCCAAGTTGTGGGCGATTTTCGTAACGGCGGGGTTCAAAAAGAACGCGTCGGCCAGCCACTGCCAGATATCCACCAAGGGCCCGGCGTTGCTGCCGATCATATGGGCGATAGGGAGGTAGACGGCGCTGCCCTCGGTCACGGAGAAACTGATACCCACGATGTGCGCCTTGTGCGGGTCCAGCGCGGCCTTCGGTTCATGCGCCCAGGCGGGGTGCGGCGCGGTTTCAAAGTCGAACGCCGCCAGCGCCGCGCCGGACAGATAGGCTTGCAAATCAGCAAAAGAAGTGATACACTTATACATGCAAAGTTTCCTTCCTGCCCGGCAGGAGAGCCAGAACCCTCCCGCCGGGTCTTGGATCAAATCAGGTCAGGGGCGGGATGTCCTCAAGCGGCAGAGCGTCATCGGGCGGCGCGTCCTCCTCGAAGCCCACAGACGCGCTGAGGGCGCGCACCTGCTCGGTCAGCCGTTCGACCTGCGCGTACTCCTCCGGGGTCAGCGGGCGGTCGACGCCGAACTTGGCCTGGGAGTAGGCGATGCCGCCCTTGTTGGTGGCCTTTTGCAGGGAGAAGCGGGTGACCACGCTGTTGCTCTTGCGGCCCTTGGTCAGCAGGCCCATGAGGTAGCGGGTAAACTCCTGCAGGGAGCCGGTGGGCAGCGACAGAAGCATGGGAAAGAGCTCGCCTTCCCGCAGGATGTAGATGCGCCTGCGGTTCTGGCATGCCTTGCCGCCGTTGTCGGCACTGCCGAACTGGTTATGGGGGCAGTCGGCGCACACGCAAACCTCGCCGGTGGCGCGCTTCACGCCGTGCTTGCCGTCGATGGCCGCGCAGTCGGGTGGCTGGTTGCCCCCGGTGTACTTCGTGGCGTAAAACGCGTTGAGCGGGTGCTGCAGCAGGATCACCGCCGAGAACTCCTTCACGGTGTCCGTCTCGCCGTCTTCGCCGGGGACCTCGTAGGTCAGCCCGCCGCCCGAGGGGATTTTCACCTTGCCGAAGCTGAGGTTCAGCCCATCGAGCTCCTCGCGGATAAGGTCGCCGATGTCGGTATCGGCCAGGGCCATGTAGCCCGAAGGCGGCGCGGCCAATTCGTTTTTCTTGGTAGCCATATCTGGAATCCTCCTATTTCTTTGATGTTTTGCGCACGGACACGCCGGTCTGCTCAAACACGCGCACCAGGCCGTCCAGCCATTCGGGGAGCCGGTCCTCGTTCCCGGCAAGCTGCTCCTTCACGAAGGAACTGAGGGTGTTGGCATTGACGGTCTCGTAGACCAGATCGCCGAAGCCGTTCTGCTTGAGGGCGTCGTAGAGATCGTCCTTCTGCCCGGCGACGGCGCTGGCGCGGGTCTTGATCGTCAGGCAGAACATGCGCCCGGCGCGGGTGAAGTTCTGCGTTTCGCTGTCGACCATCGCCTCGGCCAGCCGCTGTTCGGTGGCGTCGATGTCGGCGGTGATGTCCTTGACCACGCGCTCCGCGTCGTCCTTCTCTTCCCGGAGCTCGCGCAGCCGGTCTGCCAGGGCAAACAACTCGTTATCCATAGGGATTTCCTCCGTTTCTGTAATCGTCCACCAGGGTGCGGGCGAGGTCGGCCTTCTCCCGCAGGGCGCGCAGTACCTTCTCGTCCACGGTGCCCCGCGCGGTCAGGTAGATGTAGGTACATTTGTGGTCCTGTCCCACCCGGTGTATCCGCGCCCGCACCTGTTCGTGGTTGCTCATGCTGTAGTCGGTGCTGTAAAGCACCATCGTGCTGGCGGCGGTGAGGGTGATGCCCTGCCCGGCGGTGGCGATCTGGCCGACGAACACCTGCACCTCCGGGTCGTTCTGGAAAGCCGCGATCTGCTCTTTGCGGTCTTTGACGTCGCCGCGCACACAGGAGCAGCGGATTTGCTTCTGCTCCAGCAGCTTGCAAATGGCGTCGATCTCCGGCACGAAGCGGGCGACGACTACCAGCTTCCCGCCTTCCTCGGTGACCTGCTCCACGATGTCCTCCAGCGCGGCCAGCTTCGCCTTGCTGATTTGTTGCAGCTTGCCGTCGTCGGGTTTGATGAACCCGCCGGTCAACTGCGACAGCCGCATGAGCCGAGTGAGGATGTTGCTGGCCGTCACGGTGTCCTCCGCGCTGAGTTCCGCGAAGGAATCCCGGACGAGGTCCCGGTACGCCTTGAGGGCCTTGGGCTCCAGGTCCACCAGCCGGATGATGTCCACCATGGGAGGCAGGTCGAGGCAGTCTGCCTTCGTCGCCCGGAACGCGATGCAGTGCAGCCGCTGGGTGAACTCCGGCTCCATATGCTTCTTCAACGCCAACTGTGAGGGGAAGTAGCCCTGCTCGAAGTAGCGGCTGCGGAAGCGGTAGAAGCTGGTGCCGTAGATGGCGGGGTTCAGGAAGCGGTACTGCGAATAGACATCCACGGCCTTGTTGGTGATGATCGTGCCGGTGAGCAGCAGCTTGAAACATTTCTCATTGCCGAACTTGTGCATGAACTTGCTGGCGTTGGTGGTGTGGCTCTTGATTTTGTGCGACTCGTCCGCAATCACCAGGTCGGGCTTCCAGCCCAAAAGGGCCTCCTCCAGCCGCCAGGCCGATTCGTAGTTGACCACGGCTACTTGCAGGCCGGGGCCAGTAATGCGCCCCAGGGCTTGGGCTTTCTGCTCGCTGCTGCCGGTGAGCACTTGCAGGGTGTAGGGGAAGTCGGCCCACTTGGCGAACTCCTCTTCCCACACGCCGAGGATGGACAGCGGGGCGACAATGAGCGCGCGCTTGGCGCGGCCCGTCTGCCATAGCGCGCCCGCGATGGCGATGCTGGTGATCGTCTTGCCGGTCCCCATCTCCATCAGCAGCGCCGCGCCGGGGGAGGCGTCCTCCGTGAACAGGCGCGTGGCAAAGGTGAATGCTTCCTGCTGGTGGGCGTAGGGGGCGGCACGGATGGGCATTTGGATTTGTTGGATCATAAATTTTCTCCCTGCGCTTATTTTCGAGCGCCAAAGGCTTCAAGGATTTCTCGGAAGATTTCCGCGTCCGGGCCATCGCTTTCAATGACCCTGGTCAATGCCTCCTGTTGCTGGCGGCTGAGTATGTTCTTGTTCGGGCGGTACCAGCCCGGCAACCCAACCCCGCCGCCATTTCCCTGATAGGTTTCCAGAGGGTAATCCTTTGTGAGCGCAAGGATATCGCGATTAACCGTGCTGCGGCTGACCTGCAGTTCAGCTGCAAGACGCGGTACGGTATCCCAACGTCGGCCATTGAGAATGCGCATAATTTCGGCCCGGCGTTCGTTCGCGCTCATGGATTACACCTCCTTCCCCTTGGGCTCGCCTCTACTCTAAACCCCAAACATAGCAGGTAATGACATGTTTAAAAATCTTCACATTCCCATAAATCGGAACAACAAAAAAGACCGGGAGTGTACGCAAAAGCAAACAGTAAAACACTGTGCTTTGCGTCCACTCCCGGTCTTAGCAGGTGGTTGACACTTCGCAAAGGTACAGAGGCGGTGCGAGTATTCACGACCCGTGTACCCTTTTGTCTATGGCGAAGGCACCCCTATAGGTGACTCAGTCAAATAGACTACTCGTATATTCAGTTTTAGTCAATTTCTGGGTTTGTTTTTCTTCAATAGCCAAGTGCGACCCGTTAGCAGGTTAGCGCCGAAAAACTGATTTGATTTGTTGCACCGTGCGGTTATAATGGTATCGACTGGTTGGAGGTTGCAGATATAGCTTCCACATCCACACGGGCATCTGAGCTTTATTTCGGGTATCTCGTCCTCATCGTTTTTCCTCGCCCTCCTGCCCGAACGCTTCTTACTGACTTTCTGCGACTTCAAATCAACGCTGTAATGGCCGCCGCAGTCTGAACAAACTATCGTGACCACTGTTCCGTCCTCGCCGGACAGTGGGCCGATGGCAGTATAGCAGTACGGGCAGGCAATCGCTGTTTTGTCCATTCAGACCATCCTCCTCAACGTCATCCTATATGTGAAACAAAGATTCCTTTGCTGTCGAGTATTTTTCGCGGACGAGGCAATCAATCATTGCCACTCTCTTAATTCCCCTGTGTTCCAGTTCGCTCCGTTCTATTCTGATATGATTGCTTCGGCTCGGTTAAAGCACCGAATAGCTTCTTGCTTATACCCATTCTTTTTAAGATGAATTCCGATAAAGGTCAAGGTATCGCAGTCAATATTAAAATCATGCCGCGTGTACCTATCAACGATTGCCTCCAGTATTTCAGCGGCTCTTGGGGCACCGCTTTCCCGGCAGGTTCTGCAATAATCCGGGAACTTCATTAATATTGCCTTGAGCTTGTCAGGCTTAGCGGTTAGGAAGTCCAGACTCTCATTTCGGATTTCGGCTGTTAACAGCTGCTCTGTTTTACGCTTTTCCGCAAGCCTTTTGATAACCGCGCTGGTTTCTGGATCGTCACAGTCGATCATGCTGGCGAGTTCGCTGTCAAGGCCCCTCCTGAAATCATTCATCTTGAGCACCTTCGCTTTCTGCCGGATTATCGGCATTCAATCCCAAAGCGTACTGATTGCACAGTTCGCCTAAAGCATCATGGCCGCTTCTCATCAATACCAAGGAGAGTTCTGAGAGCGTCTCCTTGGATAGATGGGAAAAAATGATCCGTGAATCGCTGTCCGTTTTTTCTTCGGTAATTGCGGGAACGGTGTCCGTTGTTGCCCAAGAGGACCCTTTCGGTGAATACAGCGCGTTCAGGCTTGTTCCCATTGCCAGCGCAATCCGCGCAGCGGTGTCGATTTTTGCTTTGCCCTCATTGAGTTCGAAGAAAGCATAAATCGTCCTGTACTGCAAGACATCCCGACCGCAGATTCTTTCGATGTCCATATACGTCATATCGCCAAGAAGCTCTTTGCCATGGAAAGACAAAACGGATTCCTTTTCTTTCTTATCCAATTGAACTAACCCCCTTTCTTGGGAATTCACTCAAGATTCACAATATATCGCTGAAATGTGCTTGACAACCGCTGTATCTTGTGGTAATATATACAGGAAGATGAAGAGACGGAATCGCCGCCAACAAAGTGGCGTCATGATCTTCGTCCCCGCCCGTGAATCGCTCCGGCTCAATGGTAACGATTCACGGGTGCTTCATTGCCCGAAAATGAATTAACATTCATTTTCGGAAGTCGGGCAACTACCCGTATGATATATTAACACATTCTGAATTAAAAGTCAAGCTATTCAGCAGAAAAAATTTATTTAGATAGAACGCCGTCAAGTATGGGCGTATAACGATGAATGTAGATACATTTTTCAGCCATTCCCCTTGACAACTTACTCGACTGAGTATATACTAGGTGTGCAAGATGTCAGGGGGTAAGACCGTATGCCATATCAAAAGGTGCTGTCCGAACAATCCATACTCCGGCGGGCCAGGGCGAAGTTGGGGCTGTCCCAGCAGCAGGTCGCGGATAAAGCGCGAATCCACATGCAGCAATACCAGAAGTTCGAGACGGGAACGCGAAACCTGTCCTCGGCTACGTTTGACATTGCCTGCCGGGTGCTGGAGGCCCTGGAAATGGACGTTGTCCGCTATTTCCACGGTGGGTATGTGCTGTCGGAGGAATATTACGAGCTACCATTGAAAGAGGAGGAAGATAAAAATGCCGAGCATTAAAGCCGACGCGCAGGGCTTGATAGCGACTAAGCCCGCCAGCCATTTCGGGACGAGCGAGCCTGCGTTTCTATGGAAGCCCTTTCTGCCTTATAAAAAGCTGGTAGTGCTTCAAGGAGAGAGCGGTATCGGCAAGAGCAGTTTCATTTTGCACATCGCCTCGCTGCTGTCCAATGGCGAGCCCATGCCCTTCGACGAAAACGGGCGCCCAAGCGAAACGAGCGAGATTCTTTACTTTAACAAAGAGGATGATATTGAGGAAACGATCAACCCTCGCCTGGTCACCATGGGAGCGAACCTCGACCGTTTTCATTTCGTCAGCGAGGCATTCTATCTGGACGATGACTGCAAGCGGCTCGAAGCGACCATCAGCAAACTCTGTGCCCGTCTGGTGATATTTGACCCGCTGACCACATTCCTGAGCGGCAAACACAACATGAACACAGCGCAGAGCGTGGGAAACCTCATGCGGGCCTTGAGCCGGGCCGCGTTCAACACCGGGGCAGCCATTGTCGTGGTTTGCCATTTGGTCAAAAACGCCTCTGGCAAGGAGATTGACCGCCACCTGGGTTCGTCGGACATCATCAACGCCGCTCGCAGCGTTCTTTCCGCGACGCGGGACAGCGACGACAGCGATGTCGTGACTGTGAAGCACCTGAAAAGCACCCTGGCGAAACGGGCGCGGCCTTTCCAGTATGAGATTGTCGGGAATGGTGTGCTGCATTTCTACAGCGACGATGAATACGACTTATTTGATGATGAAGTACCCGCCGCGAAGATCGACAGGGCAAAAGATATGTTAATGCAGATATTATCCGAAGGGGCCAGGCCGCAGCCAGAAATCAAGGCCATGTTCGAGCGCATGAATATCTGCGGCTGGCGCACGGTGGAAACAGCCAAGTGTGAGATCGGTATAAAGCAGGATTACGGCGATGGCGGCGTCTCCTATTGGTATCTGCAATAGGGTACCGCAACAGGGGGTACCGCAAAACTTTTCTGTGTGTTTTGCGGTAGTGTCAGGCCCTGTAAGCCGCTATATTCTTGGCTTTTCCAGGGGGTACCGCAAGACCGCAAGGGAAAACGCGGGAATGGTTTATGGCCGTAGGAGGCTTGCCTGGCAGAATTTCATTGCTGCACGATTCCCCCATAGCTGAACGATTCGTCCAACGCGCCCCCGAAAACGAAAAAAAGGGGCCGGGCAGAGCCGAAATGCACTAGGCAAATCGGCCCCGCCCGGCCCCTTAAATGCCGAAAAGCCCAGTGTTACTGGGCTTTTCGAGGCTTTGACGTTGTATCCAAACCAACGTCTTTAGATGGTGCGCCGGTCGCACACGTATCCGAACGGTTAACGGTTTCCATTATATCATGCAGCGATATGGTTTTGCAACCCTTTTTGTAGTTAAACGTCAAAATAATTTTGTCGTCGTAGAGGTAGACCGAATTCACGAAGCCGTCAATCAGCCGCTGGCGCTGTTCCGGCTTGGTCACATCCAGCTTCCGATAACGGCAAATCCAGAATAGCACCTGCTCGCGTGTGAGCAGCGGGCGCTGCATTTCCTCTTGCAAGATTTTTACTTTCAGATCGTCTTTCTCGGCTTCCAGCTTGTCCAAGCGCTGCTTGGTCGAGCTATTGAAAATGCCCTGCTGAATCGCGTTGAGCATGTTTTCAATGCTCGTTTCTGTTTCAGCCAGTTGCGCTTTGTATCGCGGCAAATCGACATTTTCGCGCTCCTGCAATTCCATCACTAGGTCGGCAATGTACTCCACAACAGCGTCATCCATCAGCATTTTCACTGTCTCAGTTACTACCAAATCCTCAATCCAGCCCTTCTGCACGGTCTTTTTTGGGCAGGTTTTTTTGTGCTTCGCGGTCGAGCACTTGTAGTATTGATGGATTCTGCCCGTGTGGCTGGTGCCGCTTTCGCCAATCATGAACGCGCCGCACAGCCCGCAGTATAACTTCAAAGAGAGCAGATAAAGTTCCTCTTTCGCCTTGAAACGCGCCGGAGCCTTCTTGTTTTTCTCCAAGCGGGCCTGCACCCGGTCAAACAAATCCTGCGGCACAATCGCCGGTATCCCGCCCGGCTGTACCACATCGCGATAGCTGTACTCGCCGATATACCTGCGGTTGTGCAGCATACGCTTCACGCAGTCGATGCTCATGGGGAGACTGCGATTCGTACGGATGTCCTTCGAGTTCAGCCAACGCACAAGGTCGGCGATGGTTGCGCCCTTGTCGTAGCGTTTAAAAGCTTCGAGCACAGATGACGCAGTATGCGTGTCAATTTGGTAGTATTGCTCGCTGTCAACCGTGTAGCCCACAGGTAAGCTGCCGCCGTTGTATTTGCCCTTCAGCGCGTTCTCCGTCATGCCACGGATCACTTTTTCCGAAAGCTCGGCGGAGTAAAACTCGGCATAGCCCTCAAGCAAAGACTCCAGCAAAATGCCCGTGGAATCCTCGGCGATGGTTTCCCGTGCGGATGTCACCTTCACGCCGTTCTTGCGCAGGATGGCCTTGTAATGCGCAGAATCGTAGCGATTTCTCGCAAACCTGTCCAGCTTCCAGACGATTACGACATCGAAAAGCCCCTTCGCGCTGTCCTTGATCATGCGCTGGAACTCGGGCCGGTTGTCCGTTTTCGCAGAGAGCGCGCGGTCGATATAGGTATTCAAAATGGTGATGCCGTTCTTTTCGGCGAACTCCTTGCACTCGCGCAACTGGCCTTCAATGCTCTCCTCCCGCTGGCTGTCGGAACTGTAGCGGGCATAGATTACTCCCGTCAAGAGTTCTCCTCCTTTAACAAACGCAGCAGCGTTTCCTTTAATTTTTCATTCATCGGCGAAGCCGGGTCGAAGCACATCTCAACGAATTGCCGCAGGTTTTTGTCCTCGATCTTGGGCCGATTCTCGTATTTCCGGCCCTGCGGGCTGTCGCACCGGGCGAAGATGTAGTCCATGGAAACATCGAAGTAATCGGCATACCAGAGCAGCACTTTGTGCGGCGCTTCGACAGAATCGTGCTCGTAGCGGTTCACGCTTTGTTGCGTGAGGCCCGCTAATTTTCCGAGCTTGGCTTGGGATAAATTCATGCTTTCGCGCAGGGCGCGCAACCGGGTACCTATGGCAGGCATTCAAACATCGACTCCTCTCAGGTGCTTATTATACACCTGAATGGAGTCGATGTCAAGTGTGTATTTCGGTTTTTGAGTGAAATTCTTTTAAGGCTCTAGGAAGTTAGTGCGACCAAACTCAAAAAGGATTTCGAGTAACATCTTTCTCGTCCTCGTCACGCAAAAATTATCATCTACAAGTTTGCTATGAAAAAATTGATCAGCATCGCTAGAATAGAAAGGAGCAGTGTAATGGACAATTCCCAACAACGTTTGTGAAGCCGATTGAACTCATAGCGTTCCCGTTGGTAATTCTCCAAAAAGCGATTCACTTTACTTATTTCATCATTTGCATGCGCATCATCATTGTAATTATTCTGTACGGATATAAATATTGCTAAGAATGAGGCGGACACAATGCAGGTACTGCACCAGATTATACTTACTATAACTTGTGAAATAAACAGTACAAGATCTTCAGCTATGTTAAGACGAAATGTATCCAGAAGCTGCTCGACCCCAATCGCTGCAATCAGGCCTACTAAAAAAGAAAGAAAATTCTGATCAACAGACCCTAGCAACTTAAGTAACCGTTTCTGACTTCGCTTCATATTGCCATAGACATAACAATTCCGCTCTGTTAAATCACTATTTACAATCAAGCTCATTAGCTACTCCTCCTGCCGGTAGAATCTTCAAGGAAAATCCTGATTTTTATCAGTTGCTGTTCCATTTCATTTATTTCCTCTTCGGTTAAGTTGCATTTTACAAAAGTATCAAGCCTTGCCAATTCATAGCAGCAACTAAGCTTAGTTCCCATTGCCTGCAAATCTTTTTTTCTTTCACACAGCAGTGCGTGTCTTGATTGATTCCTCTGAAATGTTTTTGCAATCTGAGCATCACAATCCGTAAGATAGGCAGAAACAATATCCTGATATTGACTTATTCTTTCATCTAATATTACTTTGCTCGCGGAGTTCAAGATGAAATCTTTGAAGTACAGTATCGAAAACGACACTCCATCACGTCCAACAATGCCATACAACATTAAATCACTAGTATTTGCAGGCTGTTTTTCTGAGGGACGTGCCAAAAGAACCGCATCTCTCTCAATACCAAGCCGGTGAAGAGATTTGTACCAGTCCTCAATTCTAGAATAATAAGCGATTGGAATAGCGTTTTTATTCCACCTAGATGCGCTGCTATAATAAGAATTTAAAATCATGTTGAGAAAGACAGGAACATTACCAGTATAATAGAGAATATCATTCCATTCACTATCAGGAAGTAAATCTGGCAGATTCTTTCGATATAATGACAAGTCTGAACCTGAAAACCCTTTAACAGGTATCTTTTCATTAACAATGCCTGGCAGATTTGAGCCATCAACATTTCTTGGCAGAACTATCTCGAGGGGATGTCTCGAAATTGAAATGATATTTATACTGTCAGTTGCTACAATTTCCCGAAGCGTTATAACTTTGTCTGAAAGCATTTGGAGGGCTAGATCAAACTCATCTATAATCATGTATATCCGAATCCCAAGAATCGCATAAAAGAGGTCACCGACACTCACAAAATCAACAGATTTGAAGTTGCCATTACTTACTCTCTTATTCAAGTTATCAATTTTTTGACGCACATTAAGTTCAGTCTTGTATAATTTATCCGCTTCTTGTGTCAAATATTCAGAAAAATCAGAAAATAGGCGCGCCTTATCATCGGTGCACTCAAGGGTGTAGTAGAAAAAGAGAAATTTATCGTGCAAGGATTCCTGATGTCGCCGCAAGAACTCTTTCACAAGAGACGTCTTGCCAATGCGGGATAAACCGTAGACCGATACATTTTCGCCTTTTTGTACATATCCCATTAGCTCTTTCAGTTCCGAACTTCGCCCTATAAAATCTGCGCCAGTCACATAACGACTTGTACTAAACATTTCGGCTCCACCCCTTCATAGTAAATTTATCGGTCAAGTAATATTCATATAGACGGACTCTAATGAAAAAATTCATATCCTTGTCAATTTCTTCTCCGTCGATCCAATTTCTATCTAAGGTCTTCCCATCCTTGTCTTCGATTACCCATCTATCCATCAAACTCCGGAGTACCATATTGACCCGTTGTTGAGACCATTCGGTTGGTGAAGACTTGGACAAAAGATCATATATTTTTTCGTTGTTGCTCTGTATTTGAGGGTCATTGAGAACTGAAATGGCCCATAGAACGTCCTTAGCCTCTTCGTCTCTAATTGCATTTTCTCCGTATTCTCCAGATTGATAAAGCGGATGGAACAAAATGCTTCTGCCCGACAAATCCAGTTTGCTAAAATATTCAACTATTGCGTCTCTGACACTGCTCTCATTCAGTCGGTTATAGTGATACACATTCATATAATTAACTGCCGCATCGCAAATCATTTGAATGAAATAAGTGTTCCCAGCGGTTAAGTGTAGTATATATTGAACGGCGTCATCCTTATACCTGCCCGGATGCCACTCCTCCGAGTATATAGGTTCTTGTATCAACGAGATAGCATCTTCCATAGACAAATAATTCAACTGATGTGGAATTGTTGAACCAAAAGCATTAGGGTTCTCACTCAGTATTTTGGTCAATACGTCATGTCCTACTAAAATAGCATCAAAAGTGGCTTCTGACATGACGCTTTTCCAGTACTCTGTAAATGAATATGTATCGATATTGCCAGCGAATAGTCGCCCCATTTCATCTATAACCAAGACCAAATGAACATTCTCCGAATCTGCGGTTTGTTTGAGTACGCTTAAAAAGCGCTTGAAATATGTTTTTTGATGATCAATAGATTCACTGGATAAATCTCGATCTCGATACTTTTCTATCAGGCTTGTGGAAATACTGCGCTCCTCTAACCCTACAAACATCGCATGAGCAATTTCTTCGAGTATAGTTCCTAGTGAATAATCCCGATCTATGGAACCCATATCAGCGATGATTATTTTGCTATCGTTTTGCTTCAACTGCTCTTTGATATAATTCTTCAGCGAGGATTTGCCTGATCTGTATTGCCCATATATAACAACTGTTGTTCCGCTTACATCTCGGTTTTCTATAGCGGAGCAAATTTTTGTAATATCCTTCTTCCGCCCATAAAACACTCTGTTACCTTGCGGGGGCTTCAACTCGTTTCTTGTGTAGGGATTAACAATAGGGATAAAGTCTTTGTCGCTCTTCAAATGGATTGACACTTTGTATTCTTTTTCCGGCACTTCCTTGTTCTGTATGGTACGATAAGAGGCTAAAAAGCACAGGTCAAAAACCGCGTCAGGAGCAGCACCAACCAGCGTCAGAGAAAGCTCAATTGGAATTATTACTTTCTGTCCACCGTCCAGTGGAGTATCATACTCATAAATTGACCTGCACATCGTGTAGTGTTCTGTTTCCATTTGATCAAAACGTACTCGTAGGCCATTTGCGGGTGTACAGCCCTCTGAATTTGAGATGCATAGTTGAACAGATATAGTGCTGTTAACTGGAAAGTAGTCTTCATCATTGTCATCGCTGAAACTAATCTCCGGCAAATTTGTATCTATAATTTGCTCGCTGAAAAGATTTACTGCTCTGATGATTTCTTCAATTACATTTATATAGTGATCGTAGGAAAAGCTTGTCGGGTTCTCAATTATCGCGCTCCTCTGGAGTTCAGCCTCTCGAGTGATTTTCGTACAAAGGCTTTGCTGAAGAGTATAATTATTTGTCTTGATGGCCTCGCAGAAATTCTCGACCATTTCCTGTAAAGCTTCAAATACTCTAATCTCATGCGAATTCAGACAACTCCCACTCGATTGCGCCAGTTCGTTAAATCTATTAATCAGTTGGCTTAGTTGTTCAGTGTTGTGGGATTTAACGATATCGGCTAATTGTATTAACACATCGCTTAATGCAAGTCTGTTTTTATTCAATATTTCTATATAGGAATCCATTCCACTTGCTATATCAGTGATAGGAACAGGCAACATCTCTTTCAGTTCGGATAACAGTAGCTTTTTTGTGTTCTCATTAATAATGCCATACAAGAATTCAGAGAGCCCTGAACTCTGCATCAAGAGCAGTGCCATATGTTGCATAGTTTCGCGGCATCTAGTGGAAATAGCATCGGAAAGTGTCTCGACAAAGGTTAATTTTGCAGTTTGCAGTAATGTTTGTTCCTGCTTGAACGGTTTTATTTCGTTGAAGTCCTGAGGCTTCATCCCCAAAAGCTTCAGGCCAAAATAGTTGTTCAATGCATCATAAAACTCGAATGTCTTTTGATATGCATCATCTAAGCTAATTTTTGAAATTAGTCTTGCGGATTCACCATAGAAAAAAACGACAGAATCGCAAACAACATGACTATCAAACCTCTTCTGCGTTGCGATACACCAAAACACACGTGACGAGTTAAGCAGAAATCTTCCGTACCAAAACGAAGCATCTTCTTCATACGCATTCATACAGTAGTCGGAGATTTTTGCAATAGCAAGTCGATAATCAGTTACCTGCTGCAACATACCAGCTCTTATTGTATTGGTTTTGCTTAAAATGCTAGCATTTGATTCTATATTTCTGATCATTTCCATTGCTTGTTCCGAATTGGCTGGTATCCATGTAAATTTCTGTGTCTCCTCGCTCCATTCTCGATTACGGACACCTTCATATTGGCACGATTCGAGGAGACGTTGTAAATACATACTATACAGATCTTTTGAAATATGAGTGCGGAATCTCGACCAGTCAAGACCTTCAAGCTCTTCAGATAGTAGCGATTCAAACTCAGCCGTTGAATTGCCTTCATAGGCGAATCTGGCCTCGTCAACAAATTTTCTGAGTTGCTTATTTCGCTCATCGCTAGTTGACATACTTACAAATTTTTTGTAGTACACCTCTGCTTTTTCGAAGTCCTGCAAACCGACACATGCGTATACGCCATAAGAGCAGGCAGTAAAAACATACATCTGAGCTGAATTTGAACTGTTAAGCACCTGATTTACATATGTTAAGGCACGCGAAAAATCCTTTACTTGTAAATATAAATAGGATAACTGGTTGTAATACACCACGTTTTTTGTCTTCTTTACAAGAGGTAGTAGGTATTGAATAGCCGTATCATATCTTTTTGACTTCAAGTAAAAAGGCATAATTAACTTAATAAGCTTCAAGTGCTCCTCTTCACTATCCAAAAACAGATCGCGATATGTTTCAAATGTTGAAATCGCTAAGTCAGTGCTGTCAGATAAAAAGGCGCAGACTTTGCTACTTCCATAAAACTGGATTAAGTCCTTGACAGCTGACAGTCTATTCGGGCCTGCCACCGCGGACAGTTTCTTCAAAATCTCTATTACTTCTCTGCATTCTGCTTCAGACTTTGACTGCTGATTCTTTTTTACAACTATTGAATAAGGGGCGTTCGGAGTAATAGGCTCTTTTTTCTGTGCCTCTACAGTTCCGATGCCAAGAATCTTCCTTAACTCACTAAGAATAATCGACACCTGAGTCGTGACTCTCTCTTTCGACAAAGCTTTGTACAAATCGTTTAGATTTCTATGAGTTTCGTCATCCGGCTTTTCTATCTCTATAATTTTTGCCGCTCCAGTTGAATTTGAATGGAGGAGACGAACACCATCGCCTATTCGTATTAGAGAAGCATGAGGACACAATGCATCTACTGTAAAAGCAACTAGATCAAAGCTATCACTAACTACTTTTCCTGAAGTACTCTTCACCTGAAAAGTAAGTACTATTCCGCTTTCTTCAAAGCGTTCTTCAAGTTCTGCGCATACCATTTTAAATAAGGATTCGCATAACTCACTCGATTCTATGTTTTGAGCCGCCAATGCCTCCAATTCCCTGGTTTCCCCAAGCATTTGTTTGGCAATGGAATAGTAGACAAAACTCTTTACACTAACGTCGACAACACTAGAATCAAATAGGCTTTGCACGGCCTTGCCTACCTTATTGTTGAACTCACGAGTACGATAGAACCCTTTATTAATGATGTAAAGTAAGATTTGCGGCGAAGCGATGAAGTAATTCCATACAGGGAGTATATCTGACAAGGAAGCATTTGAAAGTGCAAACTCAGCACAAGCAGCCCCATTCTGGTATTTATATAAGTCTCTTAAACCGACATCCAAACAGGACGAGGTATTTTTCTTTCTGTCAGTCTGTTTTTGGTACATAAAAAGAGCTACAAACAAAAGATTAGTATCAACTTCATCACGATCTTGATATAGTTTTAAAGTTGATCGAATTGAAGCTTGGATTTTGCTATCTACAACGTCAGTTGCGTGGTTTTTTATCGCGTCATAGAAAGAACCGAAGCACCTTTGTAAAATCCTATATTCATCATTGTTGAACCGCATACGGAATTCTTTTTCGAACTCCAAAACATGTAGTTGCTCGATTTTTGGCATTACCTCTAGCTGCTCGCATTTTGCTAGAACCTGTCTATAATAATCATCCAATGAAACGTGCTTCGTCTGTTCTTGGACGACAGTTGTATCTTTATCTTTTGGGGAATCCTCTGCAGTGCATGGCTCTCCGTTTTCGATAGAAACCCCGCAGTTTAAGCAATAAGCATCCCCAGCCGTTACCGTTTCACCACAAGAATGGCAAAGCAGCACTTGCTTCGAACCACACCGAGGACAAAACTTCGCAACGCTCGGAATTCTCAGACCACAGTTAATGCAGTGCAATTATATTCTTCCTTTCTTCTCGCAAGTTCGGCAAAGGCTAATAATTCTCCCATCTGAAGCGTAAATGGTGGCGCCCCGATCAAGATAAATCATATCCTTTATATAATAGCACTATTTTCCACAACTGTCAAGGTTTTTTTGCAAGATTCTCCATTTGGTTAATTCCCACCATAAGTTCCACTATGGACGAGGGAGTAGAATTTTCTCTGGGAAGAAAAATGACCGGAAGTTAGTTTGGGAAATACG
>WQTL01000514.1 GCA_009786275.1 Bacillota bacterium
GATGCTCGCAATGTCCTGCGGGGTCAGCTTGACGTATTCCTGCCGTATCGCCTCGGTCATCTGTTCCTGCAACGCTTTGCCCTGCCGGACGCACGGGCGGTAGCGCGTCAGGCTGGAATGACAACCAACCATCACGGCATACTCGCAGAACATCCGCACAAGTTCCCGGTCAAGCCCGCGCTGGCCCTCGTTCTGATATGCCTCGGTCAGCGTGTCGTTTTTCCACTGGCGAAACTGTTCTTCGTTGCTGCTTCTGGAACAGATATATACCTCGTCACTGCACAGGGTTATTTGCCGGATATACAGTGCGTTCATCACCGTGCCCCCTCTCTCCTGCGTGAAGCTTTATCCGTCACCCGTGCTGCCAACTGCGCCATCTTTTTTTGATGCGTTGCTTCCGTGTCCTTTTGGAATTGCCGGTACGCTTTCGCTGCCGGGGTTCGCTGTTCCTCCGGCATATAGATCGTTGCCGTATCCTCCGGGGCCAACTTTGCGTATGCCCGTTGGAACGCATCCAATTTCCGTTTTACCAGTGCCCTGCCCGGACGGACGCACAGGCGGTATCGTTCTATGCTGGGATGGTGCCCGTCAATCCGGGCATATTCGCACAGCATTTTGACAATCTCCCGGTCAAGCCCGCGCTGGCCCTCGCGGTTATATACCGCGGTCAGGCTGTCGCTTTTCCAGGTATGGAACGGGATGTCGTCGTTGTTGCTTTTCGAGTGCAGGTATACGCCGTCAGACAACACGGCCACTTGCCGGATCAGTTCGGTGCTCATATTACTGCGTCCCCGTTTCCAGCCAGCGGTCGCAGAACTCCGTGAGCAAGGGGAGGTCTTTCGTTATGATCTCCCACTCAATCCGGCGGTTTGCGTAATGATTCAGCACCCACGTTACCGTCTGCAACAGCGCGACTAAGCCCCACGGGAAAACGCTCCGCGTGGCCTCGCGAAATTCCTGGGATAATGCACAGGTCAGGTTGCCGATGCGTTCCAGCGGCTGAAGAAAGCTCTCGAACCAGAATCCATCATCATAAAGCACAATGCGCTTCGGTTTGATTTTTGCCGCGCTACATGAGATGCCGCGGCATACCGTGCGGATTTCAGTGAGAAGCTCCCGGTCGCTTTCGTCGAGAACCAAAGGGTTCATATCAATTACTCCATTCATTTGTTTTTTGTATGCAGTGTTGATGCAGTATGGTACGCCTGTTGAAAAGGCAACGGAAGTGACGCAGCCTTTATGAGAAAAACACTTCGTGCACCACCCGGTCGGCCATCTTCACCGCACCTACCAGGATTAGCATGTTGAAAATCAACTCCCCAACATACTTCCAAACCTGTGTGACGGCGGGGTCGCCAGGTTCAATGACGGGCGGGCTTGCGGCGAACAAGTTGAAGATGATGCACCCCAGCACGATAATAACCCCCTCCAGGCACACGGCGGCGTAGGACTTTAGGAAGCCCTTGCCGATGCTCTGGCTGGGTTCCCCCGCGAAAGCCGCGAGGGGCACGGGGGCAATGGCCGTATACAGGTATAGCTTCAGGAAGCGCCCATACACGGTCATTATCATTATAAAGGAAAGCACGGTGATGAACAGGGAGCCGATCAGGGTGACGGCCCATAGCGGGATTTTTTCCATGAAGCTGGTCTTGTCTATCGCGTCGATGATGCTCTGAGGCAAAACGGTGGCGCTGCTGCCGCTCACACCCGCCTTGGCCATGACGGTAGTCACCAGGCCCTGGGCGATTTCAAAGAGCTTCATCAACAGCTCCAAACCGTTGGTGACAGCTAATTTCGCCAGCACGAAGCGAACGAAAACCTTGAACGCCACTTCGGGCCGTTTGAGGTCGGCAAAGCTGCCCATGGTTTTCGCCATGCCCACCACAAAGAACAGCACCAGCAGCCCAAGGCCCACAGCCATCAACGCATCGTGCAGGTTGACGATCACCGTCCAGATGCCGCCGCCCTTGAAATTTTGCGGGGTCTGTGTGAGCAGTGTCCATATCTCGGCCAACTTGTCATTCCAGGTGTTGAGCGCGTTTTGCAGGTTGGATACAACCCAATTGTCTGATGCCAAAGGGGTTCCCTCCCTTCGGGGCCGCGTCGTATGGCGCGGCCCTTTGGCATGGATTTCAGGCAATGATCAGGTCAAGTATCTCCTTGGCAAAGGCGATGACCACCCCGCCAGCTACGGTGAGGAAGCCGTTGGCCCTCTGGCTGGGGTCGTGGCTTTTGAGCGACAGGCCGAGCTGCACGATGCCGAAGGCCAAGATGATCAGACCGATGGCCTTGATGACCTTGAACAGAAAATCGGACAGATTGTTGACGGCCTGCACAGGATCGCCAGCGGCGAATACGCCCACACTGAACAGCGTCAGCAGCATGGCGGCCGCCGCGCCGATGGTCAGGGTCTTGCGAATTTTTTTGCTCATGATGTCTTTTTCTCCTTATCGTTAAAAATGTGATCCAAATCTTCCTCCGAAAGCAGCTCCACTTCAGGGATGTCGTCGCTTCCGGGAGGCGGTTCCTGTTTTGCCTGCCTGCGGCCGCCTACGGTGAAGCTCGCGATGGAGTAGTCCGTTTCGCCGTGATGAAACGGCTTGCCGTGCCCGTCCGCGCTGCCGCCCACGTTGGGATGCCGCATGATGTCAAACTTGTCGTCCATGACGGGGCGCTCGCCCCGGATGAACAGCAATGCATAGCGGTTATCCAGCAGGCGCACCTCGTCCGGGGTCATGAGTTCGCGTCCGGCGTTCTGGTCGTTGCGCGAATAATTGCCATTGCGCCCGTAGGAGTGCCCGTAAGTGTTGGTGTCGATTGTCTCTTTGCCCAAAAGCTCCGAAACGAATTTGTGGGTCGCCTGTTCATTGCCCCCAAGGTAGAGGAACGTGTCGCAATTGCCCACGATACTCTCATGCTGCTTCTCGAACAGAGCCTTGAGCTGCGCCATATTTTGTAGGATAATGCTGACCGAAACGCCTCTTGACCTCATGACACTGAGAATTTTGTCAAAGTCGTCGGGCAAACTTACGTTCGCGAACTCGTCAAGGAGAAAGTGCACAGGCATGGGCAGGCTTCCCCGGTACTTGTGGTCAGCGGCATAAAACAACTGTTGGAACAGTTGCGTATACAAAATGCTGACCAAAAAGTTAAACGAGGTATCGTTGTCGGGAATAATAACAAATAACACTGTTTTACGCTCCCCTATGCTGCCAAGGTCGAGTTCGTCCGTGGCGGTGAGCGCGGCCAAGCTCGAAAGGTTGAATTTCTCCAACCGTGCCGCAAGCGTGATCTGGATGGATTTGAGCGTCTTGGCGCTGCCGCTGCGGTAGTCCTTGTAATACTTCAGAGCGATGTGGCCGGGGTCGCGCATTTCCAGCCGTTCAAACAGCGCGTCCAAGGGGCTGCGGTAGTTGTCGTCGTCCTCATGCACCTCCCCGGCCCGGAGCATCTCCATCACCATGGGGAAGTTCTGCTCGTCCTCGGGAGCCTCATGCTTCAGATAGAAAATCAGCGCCAGCAGCAGCATGGAGGCGGCGGTGTCCCAAAACGGATCATTGCTTTGAGAACCTTTCGGCGTGGTTGCTTTGAACAGGTTCGTCACCAAGCGCTGCACATCGTTGTCCTCGCGCAGGTACACGAAGGGGTTGTAGCAGTGGCTTTTCCACATGTTGATCAGGTCAAGCACTTTGACATCAATACCCTGCGCCCGCAGCAGATTCCCTGTGTCGCGACAAATTTCGCCTTTCGGGTCCAACACGATCATAGAAGTATTGCACTGTAGCACGTTCGGCTTGCAGTAGAACCTTGTCTTGCCCGCGCCAGAGCCGCCGCAGATCAGTACGTTCAGGTTGCGGCGGTGCTTGTGCCCGTCCAGGCCGATACGCACGTTTTGGGTCAGCAGCTTGTTTTGCGTGAACGCTGGGTCGGCGTACTTGCGGTTGACAGCGGCGGCTTCGCCCCATTTTGCGCTGCCGTGTTCCTCACGGCGGCGGTAGTTCTTGCGGCTGCTCAGGTACATCCCGATACCAAAGACATAGGCCAACAAAAGAACGAGGACAGTTTTCAGGCTGTCCTCGCAGATTGTTATGTCCGTGGGCGCGTCCATCGCCGCCGAAAAGCCGTTGATAATACCAACCAGACCGCCGCCCAGGTGGGGCGCAATCAGCAGCGCCAGCCAGACCACGGGCACAATCCCCAAAGCCGCTACAATATACAGTTGCTTGGGGTTATCCCGCTTCATTCCCGCGCCTCCTGTTTTTTCGCAGGGGCTTCCAGTTGCGGCGACATAAGCCTGGAAATGTCCTCGGCGGCATCGCGGATTTGCGTCAGCTCACCTTTTACCGCTTGCGCATCCTGCCCGCTAAAAACCTTGTCGGCGCGGCTGAAATCGAAGCTCTGCGTGTCCACGCCATACTTTTTGCAGAGCATATACGTGGCGCACTGCGCGGAAAAGTCCGTGCTCATCTGAGAATCGGGGCCGCCCGACAGGTGGGCGGCAGTAACGCCCTGCGCCACGCAGCAGAAGGTGTCGGTGAATCCTATGCCGCGCTGGACGGTGATTGCGCCGGAATCGGGATCAATCATCATTTTGCTGCCGTCCGGCATCTCGTCCACGCCAAACACTTTCACGGGAGAAGCCGCGATGAGCGCCGCCAGCAGTTGCCGTTCGTTGCATTGCGGCGCGGGCGCGGGCTTCAGCCTGCGCGTATCCACCTGTGATACGTCAAACACCTTTTTGACGTTGTAGCCCGTGCCCGGCGAGCCATCTTCCTTGGTATAGCGGTGCGGCTCCAGGACGCTGATGCCTGTTTGCCCGGACTGCACGGAGCAGCGCTGCTGCTTCCAGTGGTCGAAACTGCCCAACTGCGTGGCCTCCGGCTTTTGTGCCATCACCAGCAGCACGTTGGTTGCCGAGTAGCGGTCGAGCCGGGCCTGCGTATCGAGATACTGCACGAACATCGCGGGGTCAGCGGCCACAGCCAGGGTCGTTTCATCAGCCAGAGTGAAAAGCGCCTCCCGTTGCTCTTTCTTTTGCGCGGCATAGGCTTCCTTGTCAAGCGGCTGTTCTGGCATGGGGGGCGCTTCCTGCGGTTGCTGGGAACCCAAAAGATCATCGAATTCTGCCATGTCACTTCACCTTGTCTTTCTTTTTAGATTTTTTCGTGGGTTGCTTCGGTTGTTTGCCTTGCTGTTTGGCTTGCTTGGATTTAGCGGGCGGCTTCTGCGCAGCGCGGCGGCTGGCTATCTCCGCATCCAAAAAGGCTTTCACAGATTCGGAGGAAGATTGGTCAGAGATAGTCGCGCTTCCTTTCGAGCTGGTCGGCAATAAAGGTGCGGACGGAGCTTTTTCCTTCGTCGTCCTCTCCGTCCGCGTCGTAGGGTGGGCGGCGGGCTGTTCCGGCTGCACGGCGGCGGGGGCCTCCGGCTCCGCTTTGCCCTCTTTTGCGGGTGGTTGCGCAAGCAGGCTATCCGCCACATCCTGCGCGGGGGGTTCATGCTCCGGCGCTGCGGGTGCTGTAGCTTCCTCTGCGGGCGCAGCGTTTTCCTCCCGCCGCCGAACCAACGCCCCCACCACGGGGATGTGCCGTGCAATCTCGGTCGTAAGCTCTCGTAGGAGCTGCCCGACGCGTGTTCGCGGCTGTCGCCTCTCCCTGGGGGGCTTCGGCTCCTTGCCGATGTCATGGTTATACTGCTCACGCAAAATGTCCCGCTGCGCGTTGAACTGCTGCCGGGCTTCGCTTACACCTTCCCGCTGTTTTTGCTTGGCCGCTTTTTCGGTGATTTTCTGTTCGGCCTTAACCTCCTTGGCGCTCTTGGTCTGCTCACAATTGCCCCCGCCCAGGTCGCGGGCCTCCAGCTTCTCCAAAATCCGGCTCACCCGTGACGCGTCCTCGGCCTTTGCCATGATCTCCACCATGCCGCCCTCGTTGTCCTTTGCTTTCAGGACGCAGTAGGTAATGCCGTACTTCTTCGCAGCGGCAACGAACTCTTTCAAGTCCTTGACCTGAATCTCGAAGAATTTCAGCTCCGCGCCGGATTTGAGCATCGTGCGCAGCCGCTCCCGGCCCCGCAGCTTCGGGCCGGACTGCTTCTGTCCCTTGGGGCGCGGTTTTAACGCCGCCATCAGCAGCGCAAGGATGTGCTCCGCGCCTGCGCCCGCGATTTTCAGCGTGTATTCGGCTCCCTCCATAGCCAGCCGAGTGACTTGCTCAGCGGCTTCTCCGCCTGAACTCATGCCGGTTCACCTCACTCTCTTTTTTGTCGGTCTGCATGTTGCGGTGCATCTCCTGCGCCCGGAATAATATTCTATCGCATAGTGCCGCCGCCTTTTTTGACGCAGTTTTTTTGAATGCTGCAAGCTGCTCCGGCGTGTCGATTTCATGCTCGCACAGCAGCCGCAGCTCGCGGGAGATCTGGTCTATCTTGATCAGCTCGCCCCGGTACACCGGGCGGACTTTTTCGGGCGGGCGCTGGCGGTGCCTGGGCAGCTTGCCCAACAAGTACAGATAGTGGAAGTACAGCGCCCGGAAGCCCTTCAGCCGCCGTGTATGTTGGAACGTACCGCGCAATAAAAAAACGCGCACTTGGCGCGTTGGTTCTGGTTCGGGGCGGCGGGGCCGCGCCTGCTCCAGGATGCGGCGGCGTATGCTTTCGAGGGAGTAGTCGTCCCCGAAGTTGCGCTGAATTTTCAGCCCGCGGTCACGCCCGGCAGCGCGAACGGTGATGTCCTCGCCCCGCTTGACGCTGTAGCCCATGGCGCGGAGGTTGTCGAAGAACTGGCGCTCGGTCATAGCCCAGGCGATGGCGCGGTCGAGGTCGGCCTGCATCATACCGTGGTATGTGGGCTTGCCCTGCTGCGTAGCCTGCCATTCGGCATAGTGTCGTGATTGGCCCGGCTGGGGCTGTTCGATCACCGAAAGGCCGTACTCTCGGCACAGGTCATCGCTGGCTTGGCGCATATTATAGTAATCTTTTTCGGAGCGGTAATAGCGAAAGCCATCGACGAAGGAAACCGTGTTGACGACGAAGTGATTGTGTATGTGATTCGCCTTGTCCAAATGGGTCGCGACAAGCACCTCGAAACGCTCGCCCCAAAGTTGCTCCGCCAGGCGTACTCCGATTTTATGCGCCAGCTCCGGGCTGGATTCCCCCGGCGCAAAGGACTGGTAGCCATGGTAGGCCACAACACCGCCCTCTTTGTCGTGCAGGCGCTTTGTCCGCAGCATCTCACTACGGGCGGTATCTGGTTGGCAGTTCACACCGCTGACGAACTGCCGTAGCAACACCGGGCTTTCCTTTTGTACCGTTTTGCGCTCCTGCACGGCATAATCAATCACGTCTGCGAGGCCCTGGGCCTGCTGCCAGGTCATACCCTGTTTCTCAAAGAACGCCGGGTTCTCTGTCTTGGCAGGGTTTTCGGCATAGACCACCACGCGGCCCAGCCAACCCTTGACAGACCAGATAGATGTCGTTGCCATGTCTATTCCCGCTTTCGTGGCATTCGCACCGCGTCAATGATGTCTAAGAGCGCTCGGTTCAGCGTCTGTACTGCCTCGTCATATTTCGCCGTGTCGATGAAACCAAGGGCGTTGGACAATTGCGCGATATAGTTCAGGTTTGTGCCGATGCCGCGCAGTTCCTTCATCATGGCGTAGTAATCCGGGGGCGGCGCGTCCTGTGGGACAACGCCGTTGATCAGGTGGCGCAGGTACGTCGATTGTGTTAGCCCACTGCGTTTCACCAATTTTTTCAGGTGCTCCGCTTCTTTTTTATCCAGAAAAAATTGGATAGGAACATTTCGGTTCCGCATTTTATGCCGTCCTTTCCATGGGGTTTTAGGGGCGATAGCCCCTAAGATTTGTGCCTGTCATGACAGGCACGATGCTTGCTCTGTTATCATCGTTCACGGGTACGCTCATTGGGTGTGGAAAACGTCACACCCTGAAAATGCTCCGCGCCCAAGACGTGCACGCCATCCTGCCATTCACGCTCCGCGATTTCACGCGCCCGCGCCGCGCTTTCGGCCTCCACGACGACAGTCGCCGAGAGAGTTTCCGTGATCTTGACGTTGTATTCCTTCATCGCACATTCTCCTTCCTGTTCAGATTGTTCACGGTCAGCCCCAACCGCCTACACAGATACTCGTTCACATCCTTGCCCGTGGGCGGGGAGCGGTTGCG
Organism: Bacillota bacterium; assembly: GCA_009786275.1. Lineage (GTDB taxonomy): Bacteria > Bacillota > Clostridia > Oscillospirales > Acutalibacteraceae > WRMQ01. The sequence continues at coordinate 8,184 of WQTL01000514.1, forward strand.
CACTTCAAAGGAATCGCCCAGCAAGTCCGTGATATTCTGCTCTGCCGCCTGCCCCGCGAGGTCATTGTCCAGGTGCAGGTCAATCCGCTCAATGCCGGGGTAGTCCTCCAAGTACCGCGCCAGCGAAACAGGCAAGCGCAGGGTTAGGTTCCGCGCCGGGGCGAACACGCCCGCCAGGGAAAGCAGGTGCGCCTGCGTATAATCCCGCCCGTGCATTTGCATCACAGTGGCATATGACAACGCATCAATGGCGCTCTCGAACAAGTGCAGCATTTCGCTTTCGCCTTGGGCTGGCAGGGAAAACGAATAGCGTTTGTCGCTGCCGCTGGCCTCGCCCTTGAAACTGCCAACAGTGCCGCGCAGGGCAGCATAGCGGGGTACGCCTACCTTGTCCGTGCCGATAAACACGCAGTTGTGGAAGTCGGCGCTCTCGTAGAGCCGCCCGGCCTGGACGCAGTGCTCCAGCACAGCCCGGTCAATCCCGCGCGATTGCAGGTAGGCAAGGGCGCGGTCATTGCCGGGCGCGGCGGGAGGCAGGCACAGCACCTTTTTCGGCGGCGGTTTCGGCGGGCATGAAAAAACGGGCGGCTGTAAAACAGACCGCCCGAGAAGGTGCTGTACAGCGTCCATGAAGCTCATGCCGTGTACCTTGATCAAATAGTCCAGCGCGGTTTTACCGCCGATGTCCCGTGAGTGCCAGCACCAGAGGCCGTGGGAGATGCGCAGGCTGTCGTGGGTCTTGGTGCAGTATTCGCCGCCACCAGCAGAAACAAGTTCATCGGGGTCGTAGGTTTGCAGATAGGTCAACAGGTCGATTTGCTTGACCTGCCCAATCAGGTCGGGGTGGATATAGGGCATGGCGGTTCTCTCCTTTCATAGAATGGAAAAAGCCATGGAACTAATAGAGGCGTTCCATGGCTGTGTAATATATTCAGTTAGTGTCAACTAATTCGTTTGAAATTCTCGAACAGAAACCGCACACGGTCAACTTTTTTCGCGATGTGGTAATGGGCGCAGTACCAGTGCTCATATGCAAGCTGTTCTTCAATCGAATCCAGCCAAATCTCGGTACTCTTGTCCACGCCGCTCTGGTCGATGCCTTTGATAAAGGTTTCCGTTGGCTCATATTTCAGCGGGCAGGTATGGGACAGCACGATGTCAACCTTCCAACCCACGGCGGCCAGACGCTGCTCCACCCGCGCCTTGATTTCCTCCGAGGGTTGCTCGTCCGCGAACCACGGCCAGCCCCGCGCCAGACGGTAGGGCTTATCTACGCTATAGGCCCCACCGATAACAATGCAGCGTTGTCCCGCGATGTCATATACCTCGCCGTCCTTGGCGAAAAGCAGGTTTGGGTACTGCGGTTCCACGTACACGATGCCGCCGTGCCATTCTATTTCCTCATAGCCGCCCGCGCTCTCGGGCCGCATTTCATGGTTGCCATGAACGCATAAAAGCGTGATGGGCAGGTTTCTTAAATCACGCTTCACCATCTCGTCCCTCGCGCCGCCAGAAAAATTGATCCCCGCGTCGCCCAGGATCACCATGATCTCGGCTCTGCTGGTCGTCATTTTTTTGCAGTAATCCCATACGCGATTGAACTTGCCGTGCGTGTCGCCCGTTAATACTACCATAACGCGCCCCCTTGTTTCTGAATGCTCCTATTGTAGCACAAGGGGACGCATATGGCAAATGTGCAAAGGGTTATTCTTGGCCCTCCGCTGGCTGCTGCGCGGCGGCGCGTTGGGCCTTCAATGCCGCAATCCGTTCCGTGTCCACAAAGTGCGTGGCATAGTGGCACTCCACCTTTTCGTCGCCGGACTTGCTGAACCGCAGGCGGTTTTGCTTATGCTTGCCCCACTGATGATAGCACGTCCATGACGGCTTCAAATCGTTTTTCCGCGCATAGGCCCGGATTTCAGACATAATGACGGATAACTGCCGCAGATTTGCCAGACACGCGCGTTCCAAGTAAGGCACACCCCGGCCAAAGCGCCAGTTCTCATAGTGTTCCCGGCGTAACACGCCAATACCCATGAGCACGTCAACCGGGGCCACCCAACCCTTTTTACTTAGCTCCTGATACATGGCGTTGTGGATTTGCCCGCGCAGATTTTTGGTGTCCATAGAGAAAAGACCTCAATTCATTGGTGTTATCAGTATAGCATAAGTTCCATGGGATTTCTACCGTTCCCGCTCAGATTTTCTCCGCTGGGGCGCGTCCGTCCCGTCACCCTCGTCCGGCGCGTCGTCCGCGAGGAACTCCGGCTCGCGCTCGTCTATTTGCAGCGCCAGTTTCAGCTCGCCCAGCCGCGCAGTTTTCTCGGAGAGCTCCGTTTCCTGCGGGAAAGGCCTGTCCTTTTCTGCCTGTGCGACAGTCAGTTGCTGCCGCGCTTCGCCCAAGTCGTGCTGCCTGGCCTGAAGTTCCTTCGGCAGATCCGTCAGGGCATTGTCGAGGCGGCTGATGTTGCCCCGCGCGTCAACGCCCATCTCGACCTTATGCTGCTCCTGGCCGCACAGCCGCACCATATGGATGCCGCCATGATGATCCCAAAGCACCTCCATCTGGAACCCGCGGTACTCGCCCAGCGGTATGGGTTCCTTTCCCTGAAAGGCTTTGCAGGCTTCAAGGATGGCGAACCCCGCGTCTTTTGGGGCACTGTACGTCTTGCCCTCCACCGTCATGGGCGCGAAGTACATGCTGGCGGGGCTGGTCTGCGCCGCAAGCGCGGCATCCGCTTCAAAGCCACGGATTTCCCCCTCAAGACGCCTGATCCGTGCGGGCAGATACTTTATGGCCTTATCCTGCAAGGCGTAGCGTTCGCTCATGAAGCTGGATCGCAGCAGCTTCAGCCTGCTGACATCGGCTTCCAGGGTGCATAGTTCCATAATGCGCTCGTCGCCCGTGGCGATGGCCTTTACCTGCGCGAAGTTGAGCACGGTTTCGTCCACGTCCTGCATCACGCGCTCAGGGGTTTTCGAGGTGAATATCTGCGAAATGAAGCGCTGCTTCGTTTCGTTGAGCTGATACAAATACGCGTCGAACGTGCCCTCCGTCACATAACGGAACAGATCAATCTCGGCGTTGGTATTTCCGCGCCGCTTCCCGCGCCCCTCGCGTTGTTCCAGGTCACGCGGCCGCCACGGGCAGTCCAGGTCGTGCATCGCTTTAATCAGGTCTTGGACGTTGGTGCCAGCGCCCATTTTAGCGGTGGAACCTAGCAGCACCCGCACCGCGCCCGTGCGCACACGGCCAAACAGCGCCTGCTTCTGCGCCTCGTTCTTGGCCTCATGGATGAACGCAATTTCATCGGAGGGAACGCCCAATAGCAGCAGTTTCTCCTTGACATCATGGTAAACGTCGAATTCAATGCCGTCCTTTGGGGTGGACAAGTCAACGAATCCCAACTGCGTCAGGCGCTTTGCGGCGGTGTCCTGCCAGATACGAAACATATTCTCTACGCACAGGTTTACCTTACTCCCCGGCACATCCGGCAATAGCGGGTTGACCAACCGCTGGTCTAACGCCAGCTTGCGCCCGTCGTTGGTCACAAGCAGCATATTGTCCTCCGTGGGGGCAACCTCGCGCTTACGGATTCTGTCCGCGCGTTCGGCCAGGCCCTGCACCATGTCCCGCTGCTGTTCGCTGGGCTTTGCCTTTATAACATGGTAATTAACCTTGGGTGTAGGCAGGTTGAGCATATCCGCGGTCTGGATGTCCGCGACTTCCCTGAACATCGCCATGAGTTCCGGGATGTTGTGGAACTGCGCAAACCGGGTTTTCATGCGGAAGCCCGTACCTTCGGGGGCCAGTTCCATGGCCGTTACGGTTTCGCCGAAGGTGGAGGCCCAGCAATCAAAGTGCTCCAAGCCGTGCGCGACAAGTGTGTCATACTGCAAATATCGCTGCATAGTGTACATTTCAGCGACAGTATTGGAGATCGGTGTGCCCGTGGCGAACACAACGCCGCGCCTGCCCGTCAGCGCATCCAGGTAACGCGTTTTCATGAACAGGTCGCTGGCCTTCTGCGCGTCCGTCTGGCCGATGCCCGCGACGTTGCGCATCTTGGTGACAAGCATGAGGTTTTTGTACAGGTCGGCCTCGTCCACAAACAGCAGATCAACGCCCAATTCCTCGAAGGTCAGCATATCGTCCTTGCGGTCTTGATCGTTTAGCTTCTGGATTTTCGTTTGGAGGGACTTGCGTATTCGTTCCATCGCCTTGACAGTCACTCGCTCGCCGTCTTGCCATTTTATATCGGCAATGCCCTCCGCGAGGTCGTCCACCTGCCGCTGCAAAAAGTCCTTCTGCCATTCCACGGACATGGCCAATTTCTCGAATTGGCTGTGCGCCATGACGATGCCGTCATAGTCCCCCGTGGCGATCCGTGCACAGAACTTACGGCGGTTCTGCTTCTCAAAATCTTTCGCCGTAACCATGAGCACATTGGCGCTGGGGTATAACTGCAAGAACTCAGACGCAAACTGGCCCACGATGTTGTTGGGGACAATAAACAGCCCCTTGTGGCTCAGGCCCAGGCGCTTGCTCTCCATCGCCGCCGCAACCATGGTAAAGGTTTTTCCAGCGCCCACCACATGGGCCAACAAGGTATTGCCGCCGTAAAGGTGCCGGGCCACGCCGTTCTTCTGGTGCGCATCGAGGTGTTTTTCCGGGTTCATGCCGACGAACTGGATGTGGCTGCCGTCGTACTCGCGGGGCCGCGTGGAATTGTATAACGAGTTATATATCCCGCACAGCCGCTCGCGGCGGTCGGGGTCGTCCCACACCCAATCAAGGAATTTGGCTTTGATGATTTCCTGTTTGCCCTGCGCGATGGCGGTTTCCTTCGCGTTCAGGACACGCTTTTCTTTCCCGTCCTCGTCAATGACCGTATCGAACACCTTCACCGTGCGCAGGTTCAGGGTCTGCTCAATGATGTGATAGGCGCTGATGCGATCCGTGCCGTAGGTGACGCGGGCCGCGATGCTGTGCTTGTCCACGCTCTTGCCCGTGATGTTCCATTCGGCGGTATACTGCGAATAGTGTACCTGCACTTCCCGTTGCGCCCAATAACCGGGTTCCAGCAACTCAAATATGAAGTCCTGCACCACGTCGGTGGGCACCCAGGTGGCTCCCAGGCGCACGGAGATTTCGGAGGCAGTCAGGTCTTTCGGCTGCGCGGCTTCCAGAGCTTCGATATTTATGGTTATCTGTTCCGCTAATCCGTGGAGATTGTTATTCGTCCACATTTCGCGAAGCTTGTAAGCAAAAGAGAGCTTCTCGCGCACATTCCCCGAAAGATACGCATCGGCAGTAACAAACTCCCTTGTTTCGAGGTAAAGTTCAGCGCCCTGCTGTTCTTCCGCTCCCATTTGCCATTGCTCTCGCTCGGAGTATTGACCATTACCCAAATCACGGAATATGACGCCTTGTAGATCGCCTATGAGTTTTTCCTGCGAAAAGCCTGTGAGATCGGACATATAGCCCAAATCCACCCGCGCTTTTTCGGCCATGGAAACCGTCAGGGCTTCGGCGGCGGTGTCCACGTGGGTGATCGGCACATGGGGCCGTATGGTGCGCTTGCTAAACATGTCGGACTTGCGCTCCAGCTTGCCGTCCTTGTCCAAAACCTCCAACGAGCAAAGCAGGGGGTAGCTGTCGTCGTCGCGGAACACGGCGGCGTTGGCGCGGTCACTGAGCAGGCCGTATTTCGCGGTGAACGTGTCATACAGCACACCCAAACGCGCCTGCTCCCGCTGGATTTCGTTTTCCGGCATGTCCCCGGTCTGAAACTCAATCAGCCTGCGGGCGCTGTCGCGGATGCCGATCATGCCCCTGATGCGGCTGTAGGCCGTGGCGCTCAGTTCCTGCGGCACCATAATGGAGTTCTCGCGGTAGTATATGTTGCTTTTATATATAGTATAGGAAAAGTTGCGCACGGAGGGGTCGGCAGGGATGGCCCCCTCTGTTTCCGGCTGGTCGTTGCGTTCAAAGTCGGCGATCTCCGCGTGGATGTTCTGGACGGCTTCGCCAAGCAAGTCGGCCAAGTCGCGGTCGGGAAAGGGGCGGCAGGTGGTGTCGTGGCCGTATTGCGTGCTCTCCATGACCATCTCGCCCAGGATCATCTCAGGATGCTCCGTGAAGTAGCTATTGACAGTGATCCCATCGTCCGTCTGGCCCAGGTGCACCCAATCAGGGTTGATCTCAAGTGCCCGGTCACGCTTTTGCAGGAAGATGATGTCCGCGGTGACTTCCGTGCCCGCGTTGGCCTTGAATGCTGTATTCGGCAGGCGAATAGCCCCTAGCAGTTCCGCGTGTTGGGCGATATATTTCCGCACAGCGGGGTTCTGCTTATCCATGGTGTACTTGCTTGTGATGAAAGCCACTACGCCGCCCGGACGCACTTTGTCCAAGGTCTTGGCAAAGAAGTAGTCATGGATGTGGAACTTGTGCTTGTCGTAACGGCGGTCGGCCACGGAATACTCCCCGAAGGGCACGTTGCCGATGGCAAGGTCGAAGAAGCTGTCGGGCAGTTCGGTTGTCTCGAAGCCTTGCACGGCAATGTTCGCGCTCTGGTAGAGCTGCCGGGCGATGCGGCCCGTGATAGGGTCAAGCTCTATGCCGAATAGCTTGCTGGCGCTCATGGATTCAGGCACCAGGCCGAAGAAATTGCCGATGCCGCAGGAGGGTTCCAGAATGTTGCCCTGCTTGAAGCCCATGTTTTCGATGGCTTTATACATGGCCCTGATAACGGTGGGGCTGGTGTAGTGAGCATTGAGGGTGCTGGCGCGGGCGGCAGTGTATTCCTCCGGGGCAAGCAGGGCCTGCAACTCCCGGTATTCATCGCCCCAGCCCTCGCGGTTTTCCTCAAACGCCTGCGCGATGCCGCCCCAGCCCACGTAGCGGGAAAGAATCTCTTGTTCTGCGGGTGTAGCAAGGCGGTTTTCTGTTTCGAGGGTTTGGAGCAGGGTAATGGCCTCAATATTCCCCCTAAATTTCGCTTTGGCCCCACCGTGGCCCAGGGCATCATCGGTGATACGGAAGTTGTGGCGGGTATCTTGGGGGGCTGGGATATGGTGCTGTACCAATTCAATATCAAAGAGCGGCCCCTCAACGATTTCCCGCTTCATAATCGGCGCTGCACCTGGCAGATATGCGTCTATATCGTCCGAGGGTTTGCCGGGATGCTCCGGCGCGTTATCAGGGGTGGCGGGTTCGCTCCATCCCTCATGGCCAGGCTGTGGCTGCGGCACGGAGGTCGTCTCTTTTTCTGCGGGTAAAACAATCCCGCGCTCCCGCGCGTAGCGCTCTACCAGCGTTACCTCGCCGTCTATATCCTGGACGCTGCCGTCCTCGCCGTAGGCTATCTCCAGCTCATCGTCCCCATAGCGCACGTTCATCACATCGCGGCGGTAGCCCTGGTTGCGGATATTACGGAACCACTGCGCCGCGAAGGAGTTCAACTGGCGTTCCAGCGCATGGTTGATACCGCCGTTGCTGCCCTCCACCCGCTGATAAACCCCAAGCCCGTCCTGCTGGAATGTCCGCGCCGCGAGGGTTCCGGCCTCGCGGTCAAAGACGAAGGTCATATCCGGGTCGGCCATAAGGTCGCCGTTCTGCTCGTAGTAATGGGCGGCAGACAGGCCGTCCCTGCTCAACAGGTCGATGGAAAGCGGCATCATGCCCATGCCCGATTTGAAGCGCAGGTAGGTAGCCTCGCCGTTGAGGATTTCAGGGGCAAGCTCGTTGAGGAAACGAAAGTTGCGCTGCTCAACGGTCGCGCGTGTAGCCGGGGGCTTCAATACCCGCTGTATCTTCCGCTTTGTCTGCGTATATGTCCTGTCGAAAACGTAGTCACGCATACGCTGCTGAAAGCCTGGCGTATCATGGAACAGTTTGTAAAGCTCCATATCTTCCGTGCCGAGGGACAGCGCAACGTGGTCCACCGCAGCGTCGCATTCCGTGCGGGCGTTTTGTTCGTCGGAGTTTTGGCGGGCGTTGAGGTAAGGTTCATCCCGCAGTACCCGTTGAATGAACAAAATGGAATACTCATTGAACGTATCACGGACAGTGCGTTCGGGGATGTCCGTTTCAGTGGCAGGCCCATCCTCCGAATGAAGCTCGCTTTCGATGAAGTCAGCGATACCCTGATAATCGCCGTGCTCGTTATTTTCGAGGTATTCCGCTACAATGTCGGCAATTGCGCTTTCCGACATCATAATCCCACGCAGGTACAATTCCTCGCGCACCTGCTCGGACAGCGGCGGCCGCCGCGCCCATTCCGGCGCGTCCTGGAGGTGCTCATGCTGCTCCAACTGGCTTTCATGGTCAATCACTACGTCCTGATATGCCTTTTGGAATAAATCCTCTGCAATCCAGTTGTGGAACTCCGGCAGGCCCAGGGCCTCCATCAGGCCGGGATAGGCTTCGACATCCAAGGAGGCAGTGACTATCCAATTGTGAATTAGGTCATACGCAACCTCCGCATTGCTGTCCCTATCGCGCAGCTGAGAAAAAATATCGCTGCCGCGAAGATCTTCCAGCAGCAGCGGTAAATGTTTTTGATACAGCATCCGGGGCGTTGTCTCGAACGGCGCGGGTTCCTGTTCTCCCACCACGATTTGCCGCAGGTGATCATTTTCTGTGCTCTCAATCAGCTTGCTGTCAAAAACCTCGCGGGAAAACGGAATATCCACAAGCGGAAATTGCGGTTCATTCAGCCATACAGTTCTGTCGTCAAAATTCTGTACTTCATAGATTTGCCCACCGAATGTTACCTCGTTTCCCACTTTGTAGACGTACTCGCAGGGGTGCAGCGCCCGGATTTCTTCGCTAAAGAGCCTTGCGTGGATTCGGTTGAAATAATCCGTTGAGCCGCCCTGAACGTCGCCCAGCGCGTCCGTCAGCCGCCGCGCTTGCAGGGGGCTTTGCAAAAGTTCCCCAACCTGCCGGGCGGTGATGCCGTCAGGCAAATCAAGAGCGTTATCCTCAAAATACGCCTTTTCGTATTCTTCCAGGCCATTGAGATAATCCGCAAAACGCACGGCGAGGGTATCCCGCTTTTCCGCAGGCGGCAGCTGCGACACGGATTCAATCACTTCCCGCTGCGTGCGCTGTATTGCCCGGCGCTCCTGCTCCGCCTGGTACTGCGGATACCGCTCCATGTCCTCCGGGGTAAAATAGCGGTCGAGGGCGATCAGATCATGAATGCGGGCGGCAACCTGTTTCCATGAAAATGTGTACTCATTCGCGTTGATATAGCCGTCCGCGAACCGTATGCCCTTCGCGTCATGCCAGACGTTGAAAGCGCTGCCGTCCCTGGGGGAACTCCCCCCGGTGCCGAACTCGTCTTTCAGGAAACGCGCGTTTTCCTCCGGCGTATGCTGCTGCGTAAAGTGCTCATAGATACGGTATTTGCCGCCATAGGAGCCGCCGCCCCGCACCAGCTCCCGGTCGAGTTCCTCTACGGGCACAGAAAAAGCGGCGGCCCTTGCGGCCTCCGCTTCCTCTATTTTCGCAAGTTGTTCTTCCTCAGTGAGAAAAAGGCTTAGCTGTAAATAAGCTCCTGCCTCACCAGTTCCTCCGCTTGCTGCCGGATGTTGCCCATCCTGCCTATCCACAGCATTTGATCGCGGGCTTTGAGCGCCTCGTCTACGCCTTGGGCCTCGGCCATTTGCGTGATCAGCAGATCGAACCGCGCCGCCGCCGTTTCCTGCGTCTCCAACAGGTGCGGCCAGAGCAGCCCCTGTGTCATCATATGCAGATGCAGCCCCTTCTTGTGGTTCAGCAAGTAATCCCGCCGCGCCCGGCCCCAGCGGTTCAGCTCGCCCTCCGGCTGCGGGGGCAGTGCCAGGTCGGGAATGTTGTAGCCGTTCACTTGCGTGTAAGTCAGGTTCATTTTCATTCGTCCTTTCTGCTGGTATGATTTGAGTATACACAGATTGCGTGTCATTTGCAAATGTGCGAAAAGAATTTTTTTGCAGAGGTATCACCACGGCGGCGATCTCCCGCAGGCCCATCTCGGCGATGTCGCTGGTGGCAGCGCCCAACAGGTTCACCAGTTCTGTTTTATTGAACTGATGAACCCAGCTCAGATCAAGATGTTCCGGCTCAACGCCGCAGCGGGACAGCATCATATACGTCACGCCGCATAGCACCGCTTGACGGTACAGGGACAGGTCAAAGGATTCATCCAATCCGGCCAGCTGTTCGGCATAGTCGGGCAGGTTATCCCCCACCAGCGCCGTAGCCGCGTTCACCAACGCATCCGGGAAGTTATCCGCTTCCGTTTCATCCTCGGACGGCCCGTAGTTATTCCTGAGCGTTTCCATCACGTCAGGCACAACCTCCGGCACGATCTCCCACAGGGGCACGGGCCGGGAAAACAGGGTTTCGTGGGTGTCCGCGATGTCGAAGTAATATTTCAGACGGGAACGGGCGGCGCTGCGGTCGAACACGGCGATGCCCGTGCTCCCTGCGTTCACCCGCCGTCCAAACACTTCGTTCCACCGTTCCTGTTCGAGGACGGCGGTGGCGCTGGGCCGCTGGGCGTAGACAAGCAGTTGCTCATCGAAGGGCAATTTGTAGTTCCGGGCGGCGGCCTGTAAAAAGGCCGTCCATTCGGCGGGGGATTGTGTGATATGTTCCAGCTGATGGTTGTACTCTTTGGTGATTTGCGCTTTTGTCGCCATCAGCGATCCTCCCTCCTGTCCCTGGTCTTGTGCTGGGGCTGCTCAGGTGCGTGGGCGAGCGGTATAACACGCTGCGGTTCCTCACGCGCCCCGCCGCTCATATGCTCCATGACGCGGGCGACATAGTTTGCGGCGGCATCCTGCTCGTTCTCGCAGTAGTGTCCCCAATAATAATCCCGTCCACCCCTGTCCGTCCGAAACATCCAACAGACATAGCCTGCTGTGGGATGGGCGGCTATAGCAAACCCGCGTTGGTCGTCGAAGGTGATTGCCCGTGTGATTTTATAGCCCTCCACCGCCTCGCCGCTCTCCGACTGGCCCGGCAGGGCATAGCGCTCCGCATTCAATTCGGCGTACAATTCGCGTACACGGTCTGCAACCCCGTCAATCAGCACAGGGTGCTCGTTCATATACACGTACTCAAACGCCTTTTCGGGCAAGGGAATTTCCCGCGCCCACCGCTTGTTCGCGGCTGAATAGCGCCCGTCATAGTCGGCCCGCTGGATCACACGCGCCAGCACCGCATTCACGCGCGGGAAGCCGTATTGCTGTATTACCGTCATGGCGGCGATGTCCAGGTTGTAGTGATGCAGCTTGAAATAGGAATTGCTAATCGCCGCGCCGATAGCGGTGGCGCATTCGTTGTGGCGGTCGCGGTGCTCGAAATAGATTGACCTTTCCCCACGTTCGGTTGCCTCCTGCGGCGGGTAGGGGTATACGAGCTTGTCGGGGTCAGTACGGCCCGCCGTGGCCTCGAACATGGCGGCGAATAGCTCCTTGCAAAACTGATTGCCCTCGGGGTAAAGCTCCTGCCTCAACCGCGCGTCCAAGTAATCCCCACAGACAATAATCGCCTCGCCCGGGCCGTGTTTCACGACGGTATCGCGCCAGAACTCCGCGCCCGTGGTATAGCGTGTGCTGTCCACTGTTGCGGAGGTTTTCTCCATGGCCCTTTTGAGCAGGGCGGCCTCCTGCTCCGGGGTCACGCCCCAACGGGCGTTGTCCCGGTCAACGTTGCGGCGCAGCTCGTCGGGGGGTTCGGCGCTGCTGAAGCGTTCCATCGTATTGAGGCCGCGCCGGAGCAGGACGCGCTCTCCCGTTTCGGGGTGGATGCTGAAGCATTTGCGGGGCAACGCGTACAGCTTTTCCATCTCGGGTAGCAGGAAGCAGTTGTCGAAACACAGACAATACAAATGATAGTCCGAAACCTGCGGCTGGCAGCGGAAGTAGTAGCTGTAGCCCTCCGTCACGATCTTGAACCGCACTTCGGTGTCCATCACGCGGCGGCGCATGTTTTGCAGGCAATGGAATTTGAATACGTCCGGCCCCTCCACGGGGTCAAGGGAAGCGTCGCGCAGGTAGTTGATGAGTTCATCGAACTCTCCCCGGAAAATATCCGTTTTGAGTTCAGGCTGGCCGTCAAACCAGGTTGTGTGGAACTCCCGCCCATCGCGGCCATAGTCGCCCCGCAGGTAGCCGAGGAAGCCGTGGCTCTCGGCGGCCTCGCCCTCCATGCTGAAAAAGAGATCGTATTCGTCCTGCGTTGTTTTCTGGAATTGGTGATCCATCATCTTTCCTCCCTATGTTTTTGTTGTTTACCGTGTTCATGCTGTCCGCTCGGCCCTTCATATTGCCACGGCTCCGCGCAGGGCTGGCCGAACCCATGCAGGCAGCCCATGAGCATAGCCTGTTCCTGTGCTTTGGTCACGCCCATAGCCTCGTTCAGGTCATCGGCAACCTGCCGCCGCACCTCAACGGGATCATTTGATTCAAATGACTGGATCGTTGGCCGCTCCTGTTGCAGGATAACAAGCTCGCCGCTGTCTGGCAGGACGCTGAAGCAATGGTCGGGCAGCTTGTGCTTCCCCGCCAGCTCCGGCAAAAGTAGCGCGTTGTCATAGGCGCGGATGGTGATGTCGTGACCGCGCGCCATGGGGCGGCAGCGGATATAATAGGAATAGCTTTCGCTTTGTACTTTGAAGGATATATTATGCTCTCCGATGACTTGCACGGGCCGCACGGTGGGGGCGAAGTCGCTCAACGCGGGTTCGCTTTTGAACACGCCCCGCCGCAGCGCACCCAGCAGGGCTCTCAGGTCACGCTGGAAGGCGGGGGTGTTCAACCTACTGTCATCGGGGCACCACATGTGATGGAAGTCATACCAGATCAGCTCAGCCCGCACGTGCCCGATATGGCCGTAGCCCATGGATCGGTCGTCAAGGGGTGGCGCGGAATATAGCTGTTCATCCTCAAAAGAAAAGGGTTTGCGCTCAAACGACATCCTCAAAGCCTCGCTTTCCGCTCATATATTTTTCAAAGCCCACGCTGCGGAAGATTGCCTTGTGATTACACCAACGCTGGAGATGCTGGCACAGCTTGAAGTGCCATAGCGCGTCCAGCGTATGGTTTTCCCGCACCCCCGGCAACCAGCGGCCCCGCGCGTCCACGAACTTGTGCTTGTCGTAGAGCATGACGTAGGGGTCAAAGCCAAGCCGCACAAGGGTTTTAATGCGCCATATATCCTCCGCGTGGGTGCTCCAATAGTTCACCAACACGTACACGCGCAGCTTGCGGGGGTTCTGCTCCACGCTTTTTTCGGCGAACAGTTGAAAATGTCCGGTCAAATCCTCTTTCGGGTTATCCCAGGCAAAATGCAGCATCTTTATTTTGATTGCGTTGAGCAGGCACATTACGTCACGGCACAGCCGGATGTCCAGGCCCTGCGTGAAGTCCACACGCGCTCCGTTGGCGAACAGCTGTAGCAGCAGGCGCTCCCGGTCACGGCAAGCCAAGAGGTTTGGGTCGAGCAGCTTGATAGCCTTTTGCCCCCGGTAAAACCCGTCCAAATCGCCCACCTGCCGGGAGGCGCGGCCCTCCTTCTCCGTTACAATACAGAACGGGCAGGCCCTCGGGCATCCGCGCGTCAAGAAGCCGTATGCCTCATTGTACTGCGGGTAGAGAGAATAATCCGGGTATTGGTTTTCAATAGTATCAGGCAGGCAGTTGTGCAGGCAGTAGCCCGTGCCGCCCTTGACGACTTCATCCGCTAGGATGGGAGCGGCATACGCAGGGGATTCCGTGAAAATCTTGCTGACATAGGCGCGGTCATAATGCTTTTTCGGCTGGTGCCATTCCACGCTGTCCCCGGCGGCCTTGTGCCACGCGGCGAGCTTCATCAACGCCAGGTTGGGGAAGCGGCTGCTGTCCGCGTCAATCAAGGCTATGTTCACGGCGCGGCCCCCCGCTTCTTTTCGGCCATATCGTCCAACAGCTTTTTCGTGCAAAAGCCGCAGAAGTTGGAGCGTTCGTCGCGGTAGGGGCACGTGGTGCAATAGTACACACGCCCGCCTGCCACGCAGAACAGCTCCTTATCGCCATAGCGCCCGGCCATGTCCTTCTGCCAGCGCAGGAGGTAGCCGACTTGCGCGTTGGTCAGGGGCAGATTGAGCACATCGAAGGGCTGCATGGCTTTCAGCATCTTCTCCGTCAGGCCCTCGGCGAGCAGGATGTCCTCCAAGTCGGAGATAAACTCGCGGTGCTCCCGCAGAGCCACAGAGATATGTTTGAGCGACAAAGCGCCGTAACCCAGGGCCGCCAACTGCTCAGAGGGGCAGCGGTCGAGCCTGCCGATGGTACGGTATTCGTCTGCGTACAACTGCCGCTTCAGCTTGTCGGAGGGCAAAGCCAACTCGTCGATGGGAAGCTTCGGGTTCCAGAGGTTCATTCACAATCCCCCCGTTCCCGCAGCGTGTGGAGCACAACCGGCCTCGGCGCTTTCCCGCGCTGCCATTCCTGAACGCGGTACTCATATCCCCGGTTCGCCCTCCAGCCCTCGGTGTGGTAATTGGGGTAATCGTAGCTGTCCCGCACCTGCGAGCACTCCAGCGTGACATAGCGCCAGTAGTGGTTGAGATCGCGGCCCAGCGCGATAACGTTGCCGGGCACGGGCATTTTACGGATTATGCGGTAGTTTTCGTAGTATTCAGGCGCGGCCTCCGGCGCGAAAACCGCGCCCGTGCGCTGGCATTCCTCCGCGAACGCCGAAAGGTAACGCTCCGTGCCATCAAATTCGGCCAGGTCGTCAGTCACGTAGCGGCATACCTCTACGACTTGCTCGCCGTCGCTCTTGGCAATGACGATGCTGCCGCCGTCCGGGAGTAGGAATAAGGTATTGCCGTCCGTATCAATGAAGCGGATTAGCTTGGGCGGCTTGGGGGTTCGCCTGAGCCGTTTTAACAGCTTCAAGAGCTTATCTTTCATGGGGTTTGCCGCCTTTCTCTTTTTTCTGTGCAATGATCTCGCAAACGCCGGGCCGCACCCACTCAGGTGCTTTATCTGGATCGAGCACCCCAAGTATCTGGTGCCTGCGGCAGTCGCGGTTCTCGCCGCTGAACACGTATTTGCCGAAAACAGCAGTGCCGTGCCCATCCGGGGACGCGCCAAAACCGCCCGTGACGTAGATCAGTTGGTTGGCCGCGTTGCGGTATTCGGGCCGCAGCGTCTCGGGCCTTAATATGACCACCTTGCCTTCAAGGCTGTGTTTCATGCCGTCCGACAGGCACTGTGCCGCGCCGAATGCCTCCCGCGGCCCTGGCAGTTTGTCCCTCTCGGTGCGCGCGAGGTCAACCTGTATTCGTGCCCTGTATATAAATTCATCCACCATTTCCAGATAATCGTCGCTGCCCAAAACTTCAAACAGCTGCTCTGTCCCTAAGCCTGGCATGATGTCGCAATAGCCCACCATATACGGTGTTTCGGCACTTGCCGGGTCGAGCAGGAATACCACCTCGCGGGGGCCAACGTGCATAGCGAACTGCACTTCAAAGCCATTGACGGTTCGTTTTTCATCTGCCATTTCGTTTTCCTCCAAGCTGATAGCGATTTGGTAAGCGCCCACCGTATTCGCTGTACAGCGGTTCAATCGCAATCGCCCCGGCCCGTTCCAGCCGCCGCAGGTTGCGGCCCACGGCGCTCCTGCTCATGCCGATGGCCTCGGCGATGCGCCGCTGGGGGATGATAACCTGGTCATGGTCATCGGTAATGTCGCGCAACACCAATAACAGCAGCTTGGCCGTCACGGGCCTAACCTCCGCACAGGGGCGGTAGGTTTCCATTTTGTTCATGTTGAGTAACTCCTTTATAATTTTCATTCGGGGATGTAAAAAGCGGAGAGCAGCCGCAAAGCCGCTCTCCGCTGGGGGTTGGTTGCAGGGGTTATGCCTTTTCTTCTTCTGCGGCTTCATCCTCGTCCTTGCCGCGCTTGCGCAGCAGGAGCACGGCCCCGCCCGCGAGGATCAGCACCACCAGCGCGATTACGACGATGGTCTTGCTGTCGCCCGTCTTGGGTAGCGGCTCCTGTGGCGGCACGGGCATATCCGGCCCCACGGGAACTTCGGGTTCCTCCGGCTCCACGGGTTCGCCGGGGATGCGCTCGTTCGTGACCTCGAACATCACCACGCTGCCGTCCTTGCCGACGACGGCCTTCAGCACGTCCTCGCTGCGGTTGTAGCCCACGGGCGCGGAGAGTTCTTTGATCTCGTACTCGCCGAACGCCACGTCTTTGAAGATGGCGTAACCGTCCTTGCCGGACTTCGCCTCGGCAATCAGCTTGCCGTCCCGGTACAGCCCGAACATAGCGCCCTCTAAGGGCTTCCCGGTTTCCTTGTCCACCTTCAGCACACGAATCTCGCCCTTGGCAAGCTGGTTGGTGATACGGAGAATGCTTTCGCTCCCTGCCGTGATGGTCACGGTCTGCGCCGGGGCCAGGATATAGCTGGCGGTGATGTCGGACTTCTGCTCCGTGACAACATACGTGCCAACGGGCAGGTCTTTCAACAGGATTTCCCCGTTCTTATCGGTCTTGACCTCAAACTTCACTTCGCCGTTGACAGTCTTGCCGACAACGAGGAAGGGCACACCATCCAGAGGCTTATCAAGGCCCTCAAACGTCTTGACGATGCGCAGGCTGCCCTTTTGCAGCCTGTTCTCAATCTTGACCTCGGCGGTCTTGCCTGCTTCAATGGTCACGCTCTGCGCCGGGGACAGCACGTAGCCCGCCGTCAGGTTGGAACGCATTTCGGTGACGGTGTACACGCCCACGGGCAGGTTTTCCAGCAGAATCACGCCGTCCTTATCGGTCTTGGCCTCCCTGCGAATTTCACCCATGGCGGTCTGTCCCACGATCATGAAGGGCACACCCTCCACGGGGGTTGTGCGGCCCTCGAAGGTCTTGACGACTTTCAAAGAACCCCGCTGGAGCTTGTTGTTGATGGTCATTTCGGCGATCTTGCCCCCGGCCACGGCGATGGTCTGCTCCGGGGACAGCACGTAGCCCTTGGTCAAC
>WQTL01000515.1 GCA_009786275.1 Bacillota bacterium
TTGCCGAGCCGCTTGCCGAGGCGTTCGCCGGGCCGCCCGCCGAGACGTTCGCCGGGCCGCTTGCCGAGACGCCCGCCGGGCCGCCCGCCGCGGCGCCGCCCTGCGACTGCGAGGCAGTACCGGTGATCCTGCTTTCCGGCGGGCACGGGGCCCTGACCGAAAACTACGGCCAGCCGGACGAAATGTGGTACTACGGCACCGACATGCTCAGCAACCTGCTGCGCGACGGCCTGCCCGTCCTGCGCGACGACGTCCTCCCCTCCCTGCTGACCTTCGATCTCAGCAAGATCCTCGACGCGCTCCTCCGGGTGGCCTGGGCCTGGGTCGGCCCCCTGGAAATGCTGCCGGACGGCACCAGCGTCAAACAGCTGGAGCGGATCAACGAGGGCGGCCCATGGGTGATGAGCATGGACCACCGGGACGCCTATTACTGGTCCTCCGAGGAGGTCCCTGTCGGCGAGGCCTACTACCGCTTCCCGTTCGACTGGCGGCAGAGTCCCTACGACGTGGCGGAGGAGCTGAACGACTACGTCCAGATGATCAAGGCGCACACGGGGCACGCGCATGTGCACATCAGCAGCATTTCGGGCTCCAGCTCGCCGCTGCTGGCCTACACGGAAAAATATATCGTCGGCGTGAACGACCCGGACGCCCTGAGCGTCGTCTACAACCAGCCCACCGCCTTCGGCATGGAGCTGGTGGGCAACTTCCTCAACGCCGACTATTCCATGAACCCCAGGAACGCCGGGGCCTTCGACTACATCTACACCTTGGACCTGCCGTCCCAGGCCAACGACATCATCCTGACCCTGATGCGGGTGTTCTATTACCTCGGTTTCCTGAACAACACCGCCTTCGGCTTCTCCCTGTGGACCCAGGCCGTGTTCGACAGGATCTACGAGGACGTCACCCGCAGGACCTACGCCGCCTGGCCCGGCATGTGGTCCTGGTGCCCGCCGGAGGACTTCGATACCGCCCGGGCGCGCCTGATCGACGGCCACCCGGAATACGCGCAGCTGGGCTTCCTGGAGAAAATCGACCGCTACCACGCCCTGCAGCTGCGCGGCGCGGAGGTTCTGCGGGCCGCCGGCGATAAGATCAAGGTCGCCGTCGTGGTGGGCTACGACATGGGGCTGCTGCCCCTGGGCAAGGACAAGCATTATAACAGCGACGGCATGGTGGCCGCGCAGAAGGCCTCCCTGGGCGCTGTGGTGGCGCCCCTCGGCAAGCGGCTCCCGGCCGGCTACACGCAGGCGGTTGACGACGGGCACGGCCGCATTTCGCCGGATAGGAAGATCGACGCCTCCACCTGCGCCCTGCCGGAATACACCTGGTTCGTCAAGGATATGGTCCACCGCGACTTCTATCATCTTCACAACCTGTACAACTGGTGGAGGACCGCGCCCAAGGGCGAGGACACCGTATCCGACAACCCGGAATACCCGCAGTTCATGCGCCTGGAGGACAAGGCCCAGACCAACAGGAACAGCGTGCTGCTCCCCATGACGGCGGAGGAGCCCACATGGAAGGACGGCATCATGGACGCCTGGGATACGGTGATGCGCTTCCTGTTCGGCGTGCTGGAATGGGTCGCCGTTATTCTGAGGATTCCCTTGGGGTGGATCTTTAAAATTTGGTTCTGAACCCCGCTTCAAACCGCGCAAGAGCCGCCTCGTTCACCCGGGCGGCTTTTTTAGTTGCCCGCCGGTACAGGCTCCGGCCCAAGGAGCACGGCATAGCGCACCTGGTAAAAATGCGCCAGCTTGACTACAACGTCTATGTTGGTCAGGGTGCGGCCGCTCTCGTAGTAGGCATATGTGGAGCGGTCGATTTGCAGATAGTCGGCCACCTGTTGCTGCGTCAGGCCTCTTTCCTTGCGCAGTTTGCGGATGATTTCGTGCATGGTCTTTAAGCCCCCTTTCAAAAATATTATATCACGCATGCATTGCGATTGCAATGCAGATTTTATTAAAATTTCGCCTCATAATATGGGCATTACAATTGTATTGCGTGGTGAGCGTATGTCTAATTTTAAAATCCCATCCATCCCTCCGACGACCAATAAAACGATACGGTTTCCCAACGATGTGATCGCCGGTGTGGAAGAGGCCATCCAGGGGAAGGACTGCACTTTTTCCGCGTTTGTGGTTTCTGCCGTCCGTGCTGCTTTGGAAGAAATAGAAGAAGAATAGTATGCTTACAGCCGCTATTCCCGCTCTGAAAACTTGTCTGTAGAGACGCACGGCAGTGCGTCTCCCGATAAAAATGTGTTTTTGCGCGGAGACGCACTGCCGTGCGTCTCTACATACCAAAACCCGCAGCTTCAAAAGCCGCGGGTTTGTTATTTTAGCCATTTTATTTTCCCGTCAAAACCCCCAGCAACCCGAACACCCCGAACAGCAGCGGCTGGTGCAGCAGGTAGATCAGCAGCGAATGCCTGCCCAGCCACGCCAGCGCGGGCACGCGGGACTTCACGCACCAGCGCGGAAACCGCCCCTGCTTTGCGTATATGCCAATCGCCGTCCCCGCCAAAAACAGAAAGATCCACGGCAGCAGCGGGAAATAGTCAGCGGAGCGCAATACAGAACTGGGGAAGCCCAGCGCGTACAGCGGGAAGAAGTCCGTCGGGGGCAGGGGAGGCGGCACGAAGCGCCACACGAAAAACAGCGCCGCGAAAATAATAATCTGCGGCAGGGGCGGCAGCTTGCCCGGCAGCCTTTCCAACAGGGCGAACAGCAGCACCGCGCAGGCGAGGAAATGCAGCACGCCGAACCGGATCACCTCGTCCACGCCGAACAGCTTCATCGCCAGTGTGGCGAGCGTCACCAGCGCCGCCGCCCCGGCCAGCTTCAGCCCGCGCCGCAGGTTCGAGCGCGAAAACCGGCAGCAAACCCCACACAGCAGGATGAACGTCCCCGCGATGAAGGGCTGCACGGGCCCCATAAAGTCGAACAGCGTCCGCCCCGCCCGGCTGCCAAAGACGAACGCCAGCAGGTAGAACGCGTGGTATACCACCATCAATATGATCGCCGCCCCGCGCAGCTCGTCCAGCAGGGCGTAGCGCGGGTGGCTTGCGGTTTCGGGCATTGCGCGTCATTCCTTTTCCGTCGGTTCCTCTGCAATTTTAGGCACAAGGCCCTGCCAGTACTCCTTTTCCCAAAAGGCAGGCTCGTAAGGCACGGTCCACTCCTCGTGGTACCCTTCCTTTACCCAGTCGATAGAATCAAAAGATAGGAACATGCGCTCCGGGTCGCCATATGCCCATGCCTCATAGGATTTCGAGTAATCCACTTTGCCGTCGTATCTAACCAAATAAACCTGGACGGACTCCCCGCCGAATCGATAGCCCACACCATCCTCATCTTCATATTGTGTTGCCGGCTGCGCTTCCCCGAACGGTTCAAGCTTATTGTAGTTGAAGCCATCCAAATGAATTTGCTTATAATTACTAGGCGCATCGGGATTATTAAATAAGCCAAAGCATCCGCTCAGGAAGAGTATCCCTAGCACGCAAAAACATATTGCTGCTTTCTTAATAATGTTCATTGTTCCCTCCCATGGATATTGGTTACTTAGTCCGTCAATTATCGCTTGCCCAGCGGCCCGGTTGCCATCACTTTGACTGTGCCCTCTTTCAGCGCTACCGGCGGATGCTTTTTGTTCACCCGCTCTCGCTAAAGTATACGCCTTCTTCCAAATTGCTCTCAAGCATTGCTTTTAGTGAACCCCATTTTGTTTGCAATATGGAGTTTCTCTTTGTAAATGTTAGCAAACTGCTCCCAATTTCGTCGCTCTCACGCAAGACATTAAACTGTGATTCTTTTAGTGTGAAGGTTATCATTTCTTCATCGCCTTCTACCAAAGCGAGCGCACGAAAAAAGCGCTGAAACCCAATTGTTCTTATGGTTGCATAGTATTGTTTTTCAAGTTCAAAAATTGTAATACTATATTCCCAACCGACGCGTGGATGGTCCGGGTCGTCTGGCGGAGGGGCATCTTCATAATAAAAGTAGTTCCCGAGCCAAGAAGAAAGCTTGCTTTCTTCGCTGGCTTTTTCACGGTTGCCTTTTGAGGAGCAACTGCTGAGCGTTAGAAAAACCACCATGACGATACAGAAAAAAGAAATGTTTTTTTTCATGGCAAACTCCTATTCCACTTAAGCGCTATTTAAGATTGAACGTATTTCTCCGATTTATAACCAGTTGTGCTGCTTCTGCTTTTGTTACTACACCATCTTTATTAGTATCTGCACCCGCATTCCTAGAGTATGCGCCCGCATTAGGACCATTTCTTCCCCACAACACGTAGCTGTCTGGCTGAATCATAGCATGCTCGTTGAAAATTGTCAACCCTTTCTTTCCAGCCGCACCCACGCCGCCAGCCCAACGCCGTTCACCGCCGCCTGCAACGCGGCAATCAGCACAAAGCTGAGGCTCGAGACATCCTCCGTCGCGGCGAGCACCCAGAAAATCAGCACCGTGACGCTGCCCGCCAGGTTGAACACCCAGTTTTCCACGTAGCGCAGCAGCAGCAGCACCAGCCCCGGCCCCACCAGCGCGAGGGTCAGGCTGTCCCACAGCGCCCCCTGCGAGCCCAGCGCCCGCAGCAGCAGGTACCCCCCCGCGAAGCTTGCCGCGCCCACAGCCAGCGCCAGAGCCCAGCCCTTCGCGGAGAGCTTCTTCGCCCGCACGGTCTTTTCGTCCATGTGCCTCCCCCAGGCGATAAAGCTGGCCAAATACACGGGCGCGCCGAACAGCGTATTGAACGCCGCCAGCCCATACACCTGCCTGGAGAAAAACAGCGCGCCATATCCCAGGCAAAAGAGCACCCCGCATGCCGGCCCCGCGCGTAAACCCTGCGCCAGGGTCATCAGCGTGACCACGGAATACATCGAAAGCAGCAGTTCATACCATGGCTGCTTCGTCAGCATCCCGCAGGCAATCAGCGCCGGCATGGCGCATACGACGAACAGGAACCTGCCGGGGGTGAAACCGAGGATGGTGGTTTTCGGCATAGTGGTTGATCCTTGCGTTGTGATGTTGTTGCGGCGGGCCAATGGCTTGCCCTAGGTAAGCCTTCCACAAAACATGTTTTTAGCTGCTCTATACTTCGAACTTCTTCAAGATACTTTCCGCCGAAACGAATGCCGCACGTCCTTTTTTGGATATCTTTGTAGGCAAGATCCATTTTGGATTTTTTACATACATCAACGTGCCAAAGCTACTGCCCATTTTCCGATCGAAGTATCCTATAGGCGCATTTATTAGGTTGCCGTAGCGTAAGCTCACATCGTTGATCTTCTCCCGTGTTAGACCTTCAAGATAGATCACTTTTCCAACTTCAAACGTTGCCAAAATATCCCCGCTCGACACTTTCAGGTAAACAGTATCCCCAACGGAGACTCGTCTAAAGGGCGTTATCATATGCTTGCTGAATCTGCTTTCTATCAGTTTTTCCCCATTCATAATTTTCTCAATCGTTTCTTTATCCATTATCGCTAGATGCTCCATGTCACTCACCTCCTAGGCTCATTCGCCATTGGCGAAACACTCGTAGGGCGCGGCATCGCCCCGCCACATGCGCACGATGTCCTCATACTTGTCCATCAGAACACCTCCCGCATTCGTTTGACATAATACTTGACGTTCTCCCACTTCGCGTCCGGCGCGATGCGGTGGTCGGGGCAGGGGATGTACCCCCCCAGCGCAACCAAAGGCCGCAGCCGCTCGATCTCTTCATCAATCGCGTCGAAATCTTTGCTAAAGACATTTTTGTTCATGCCGCCCACCCCGCGCAGTTCCCTGCCGTATTGTTCCCGCCAGGGCGCGATGCTCGCCCCCCAGGTGCCCACCTCCATGGGGAACATCACGTTCACGCCGTTTTCCAGCCAGATGGGCAGCAGGGCGTCGACGCAGCCGTCGCAGTCCAGGCTCACCAGGCCCGTGCCGTGCTGCTTCAGCAGCGCCGTCATGCGCTTGTAGTGCGGCCCCACCCAGTCCCGGAACACTTTCGGGATCACCAGCGGCCCGGTCTTGAAGCAGATGTCCTCCCACATGTGGGCGAAGTCGAACAGCCCGTGCGGGCACAGCGCCAGGGTCTCCTCCAGCACGCGGTAGCTCAGATCCCCTATCGTGTCCAGAATTTCTTTATAAAGCTCCTCGTCGTCGGCATAGATATAGCTTGTGCCGGTGACGCCCGCCCAGTCGCGGAAGCACCCGTACAGGCTTCCGATGAACAGCCCCACGGGGCGCTCGTCCCGGTCGTTTTTCTCCAGGCGTTTGATCTCCCGCTTGACGGCATCCCTCGGTACACGCTCGGCCGTGTATTGCAGCCGCGGCAGGTAGTGTGCCTCCCAGCCCGCGCGGTCCTCCAGCAGGTGAGAAATCTCCTGCCGGATGGACGTCACGCCGTCCTTCTCCAGCTCCACCACGCCGTGGCTGTTGCGCACGTGCCGCGTGCCGTCGGGAAATTCCCGAATCACCTCGCGCGTAAAGCCGGGGCGCAGGCCTGTGCCGGTGCCCGCGCAGGCCCCCCACTCAAAGTCGAAGCCCAACCGCAGGGCGGTGCCGCGGTCGCTGCGCGCCTCTTTTTCTGTAATATGCCCCTGCGCGGCCCATTTCCTGCGGGTCTCCTCCCAAAAGCCGAAATGCACCACGGGCAGGTGATCCCAGGGCTCGTATCGCAGGGCGGCCAGGGCGCGTTCACGGTTGGTCATACAGATGCCTCCATCGTTTTGTTGGGAGACGCATTGCCATGCGTCTCTACAGAAAAGCCGGCCCTTGCTACTCCAACTCCACCTTTACCGTCTTAATCTCAAACGGCTTGAAGCTCAAACACGTGCTGTCCAGCAACGTATCGTTCTCCTCCATCAGGTCGCACTCCCACATGCGCTTCACCTTCCCGCCGAAGCTCAAGCTTGTCATTGTCTTTCGGTTCCAGCACTCATAAAGCCTGATCACAAGCGTGTTGCTGTCCTCGGCCTTCTTCACGGTCTCGATGACAATGTTCGCCTTGTCCGCGCTCACCAGGGAATAGCTCGGCGGCAGCGCGCCCTCCCCCGGCTCGGCGATCACGGCCCGCAGCGGCACGTTGAGGTCATAGCCCTGGCGCACCACGTCGCTTTCGCTCGCGCGGTCTTTATGGGGATAGATCGCGTAGGTGAATTTATGCACCTCGATGTCCTGCTCGCCATAATGCCCATTCGCCGCGCGCACGAGGGTGGGTGTCAGGCGGTTCCCCTTGGCCGTCCAGCCGTACTTGCAGTCGTTGAGCACGCTCAGGCCGAAGCCGTTGTCGCTGAGATCCGCCCATTTGTGCCCGCAGACCTCGAACTGCGCGAAGTCCCAACTGCTGTTCTCGTGGGTCACGCGTTCCAGGTTGCCGAACTGGATGTCGAAGGTCGCCCGCCCGGCGTTGACATCCACGGGGTAGTCGCACTTCAGGCAAATCTCTTTGTCGCGCAGGTCGACCTCGTAGTCCACATCAATCCTGGTCCCCGCGGGATAGAATATAAAGTCCTGCCGTATCGTCGAATGCCGGAACTTGCGGATCACACGCAAAACTGTCCTGACCGGCCCCGCCTCGATCACTTCAGCACTCTGCACGTCGTCGATAGTCCAGAACTTCTCCCGATAGTACATCTTGATATCCCATGCCTGGTGGTTGAATGGCTTATCCTCAAAGGCGATGAGCCGGTTGCCCAGCTGCCCGGCGGGGATCGTCTCGTTGCCCCCGGCCTTCTCAATCAGGCTTGTAATATTGTAATTCTCGTCGAACGTGACTTTCAAGGCCCCGTTCTCGAACACGCGGCCGTCGAACGCCGCAACCCCTTCGGCGGGCGCAGCCCGTACGGCCGTCGCGGCCGTTAGCGAAAGCCCGAAGCACTTCCAGCCCTTGGCGGGCACGCCCTTCGCCAAAAAGCAGAGCTTTCCGTCGTGGCTCAGCTGGCAGGGCAGTTCGCCGCCGTCCTCGTCGTGGACAACCAGGCGCTGCCCGGCGGGCAGGTCGGGCAGGCTGACGAAGGCAACGCTGTCCCGCGCGCAGCCCAACGTGTTGAACACGATCACTCGCCCGCAGCCGCCGATGCGCTCCGCCAGGGCCTTCATCGCGTAGGAGGCCAGGTATTCCCCGACGCCAATTACCTGCTCGTACTGCGCGTCGCTGTCTTTATACACGGCCTCGATGGACGAGCCCGGGATGATGTCGTGGAACTGGTTGAGCAAAATGAGCTTCCAGCTCTCCAGGATCTCCTCGGCGGGATAGCCCGCGCCCGCCAGCTGCGCGGCGAGGGCCGCCAGGGTCTCCACGTCGTGGTAGAGCAGCTCGCTCTTGCGGTTGCAGCGCTTGTTGCGGGCCTGGCTGGTCAGCGTGCCGCGGTGGAATTGCAGATACAGCTCGCCCGCCCAGGTGGGCAGGTGCGGGTCGTCCATCACCTTGGCAGCCAACTCATCGAAGAACTGCCGGCTCGGCATCTGCTTGACGATCGGGCAGCCCTCGATGCCCCGGGCCATGCGCTTGCCGTGCTCCAGCATCTCCACGGTGGGCCCGCCGCCGCCGTCGCCGTAACCGAAGGAGATCAAATACTCCTGGTTCAGGTCTTTGTTCGAGTAGCGCTTCCACCCGCCGATCACCTGGTCGGGCTCCAGGTAGGTGTTGTATGTCGTGTAATGCCCCGTGCTGTTCATATCGCAGCCCGTGGCGAAGTGCGAGAGCACCTTCGTGCCGTCGATCCCCTGCCACAGGAAGGTGTCGTAGGGCAGCTTGTCATATTCGTTCCACGAAATCTTCGTGGTCATGAAGTACTCCAGGCCGGATTTTTTGATGATCTGGGGCAGCGCGCCGCTATAGCCGAACACGTCCGGCAGCCACATGATCTTGTTCTCCACGCCGAACTCGTCCTTGAAAAAGCGCTTGCCCACAAGGAACTGCCGCACCAGGGATTCCCCCGAGGTGACGTTGGTGTCGGCCTCCACCCACATGGAGCCCTCGGCCTCCCAGCGCCCCTCTTTGATGCGCTGCCGTATGCCCTCATACACCTGCGGGTAATCTTTTTTTACGTAGTCGTACAGCTGCGCCTGCGGGCTCATGAACACGTAATCCGGGTATTGCTCCATGAGCTTGAGCACCGTGCCGAAGGAGCGCCCCGCCTTGTCGCGGGTCTGGCGCAGCCGCCACAGCCACGCCACGTCGATATGCGTATGCCCCACGCAGCAGGCCGTGATATCGCACGCATGCCCATAGACGTGCTCGTCCAGGTAGGCGATGGCCTTGCGCGCGCTCGCCTCGAAGGCCTCGGTATCCGCCGGGTCGCCGATGTCCAGCAGGTTGCAGGCCTCATTCAGCGCCTTGACGATCCGCACCCGCGCCAAATCGTCCGCCCCGTAAAGATTCGCCGTCTCCAGCGGGGTATACAGGTCATAGTACAGCTCCAGCGCCAGGGGGTTCATCGTGCGTAAACACGCGCGCATTCTCACCTGGCCGCGCCAGGCGTGCACGTCGGTGTAGGCGTTGACGGCGATTTCGATCACCTCGCCGCCCGCGGCCTTTTCCAGCAGCAGCGCGCCGTTGTGGTTCTTGTCCACGCCCTGCATTAGGTTCCCGTCCGCGAAGAGGATGCACTGCGGGTCGTGGTCGCGCCAGCCGCCGTCCGCCGGGCGCAGCTCATACACCACCGGCCGCCCCGCGAATTCCGCCGGCACCGTGACCGTCTGCTTGAACCACGCGTAGCACTCCGGGTAGCCCCAGAACTCGTTCGCGCTGTCGAAGGGCCTCCATTCGCCCTCATTGATCTGCTCGATGGAATACTGCCCATCGCGGAACTCGAAGTCACCGGTACCCACCGTCTGCGGATAGAGGAAGTCCCGCAGCACGTGCTCTGCGATGGTGCCCACGCGCTTGGAAAGCGCGTAGCGCTCGGAGTTCTTGTCCACGAAGGGGATGTCGAAGTTGCCCATGAGGTACCTCTTTCTATTGCGTTCTTTTTATGGAAGTTTGATTTCGATAGCGCATTCGCCGGGATTATCGTTCAAAAAATCGCCGTGGCAATAGAGTGTATTGTTATCGGCAAACGTGAGATAGGGCAGCGATAACCCATGAATCGTGCCGGCATCAGGCTCGCGCCAAACAACATTGTTGCCCGGAATTGCCTCAGCGGGCAAGTGAAAAACAAGCTTCCGCTCTTGCAGGTCGAATACGTATACACCTAAATCGGTACGGGCGGCATGGAAATGATAATTGGGTGATATCGTTTCATCCCGCGTGTAGTGGGGGACGCTCCAATCCACATCAAGCAAGCCCTTCAGCAAGTTTTCGCCGCATTCCAAAACATCCGCCTTATCAAGATCGCGCAGAGAAGTTTTGTAAACGCCCGGGGCGTCGCCGCCATACCACCAATAATTCTTTGGACTCATAGCGTAGATATAGCCATCGTGTACGCCAAAGACGCAACCGCCCGCGTTCAACGCGATATGCCGATTTTCTTTTGCATCGTAAATGCCGTGGTAGTCATTGCCCTTAATGTATTCCTGCCAAAGGATATACCTTCCATCGATGATGTGCCCAACCCAAGGCGCGCCTCCAAATGCGCCTCCAGCAATTTCATGTTCTTCGCCAGTGCGTTCATCGCGTATGACTAGATACCCTTGTCCGCTGTCCGATTCCTTCGTGTCCAGGGTTTTGTGCTTTGGGAGCGCAGATAAGTCTTTCTGCGCGTGTGCGCGCTCCTGCTGTTTTCTCCATATCGCTTCAGCTTCTTCACTGCTTACAAAACGGCAATTTTCTGGCAGCGGCTGCAAAGCTCTTGTGGTGGGCGCTTGCGTGGCTGTCGGCGCATCCGTTATGGTTTGCGCAGCGGTTGTGGGCACAACCGCCCGCTCCCCGCACGCGCAGAGCAACAGCGCAAAGAGGAGCAACAGCACAGCAGCCAGTCTTTTCATGATACACATCATCGCTTCCTAAAATCCTTGCGATTGGAGCTCAGGCGGCGCGAACGGCTTTGTGCAGTTGGCCAGGAACAGCAGGATAAACAGCACCCAAAGGGGCACAGCCTCGAACAGGCCGCTTTTCCCTATGGTGAAAAACACCAGCAGCATGCCCGCGAGCACCGCGGACAGCGCCGCCAGCAGCACGCCGAAGCGCCGGACCTGCTTGCGCGCGTGGAAAAAGGCGATGCCCACGCTGAGCAGGATGCCCGCCATCAGCAGGATTGTGGCCGTCCAGTGGATGGGCTTTGTGGCGCCGGGATATGTCACCGTGCCGCCCGCGATCTCCCCGTGGACGAAATAGATCACCGCCTGGCAGGGCACCCCCAGCCAGGCCAGTGCCTTGCCGACGCCGCGCAGGGGCTGCGGGCAGTCAAAGGCGTGATAGAGCGCCAATGTGCCGTACATATACGCCAGCCCCACCAGCAGCTGCCACAGGAAGAACATCTTCGGGTAGCGCAGCCCGAGCAGGCTCGCGGTGTTCTCCTCCAGCAGCGGGTTGCGCATCAGCGCGAACCCGGTGACAAACGCGAACGCCGCAGCCAGCAACACGCCCAAAAAGCGCCTGCCGCGGATGAACGCGAGGTATTTCTCTTTCATGCCCCTTCTCCTGTCTTATGTTGGAAAAGCCAATGCGCCCACCTCGGCTTTAGCAAAAACACCGGCCCGGCCAAAATATGCCCAAAACGTTTGTAATGTGTACGCCTCACGTCCGCCCCGCGCTCTTTTAAAGCCTCGTACAGCGCCTCGTTCACACTTTTCTCGTCGCGGCCATAGCCCAGCCACAGAGGCGTTCGCGCCAGGGCGTCGAAGGCCTTTTCATCCAGGGGGCCTTCGTTTTCGTCGGCGTCTTTGCCGGGGTTTTCGAGGTTTTGCAGCCATGCCACGCTCGTCACGCACGCGGCATAGCGTCCCGGGTGTCTGCGGCATTCGATCACCGCGCCGCAGCCGCCCATGGAGGTTCCCATCAGATAAACCCGCGCGCGGTCCACATGGGGGACGCTCGCAATCACCTCGCCCAAATCCTCGCCGGCCTGAGCGGCATAGGGGCTGCTCAAACTAAACTGCGGCGCGAGCACATGGCATTTGCGCAGCAGAATCTGCGGCAGCGGGGCCGCCTCACGCAGGGCCCCCACGCCATTGATGCCCCATCCTCCCGCGCTGTGCAGATACACCACCAGAGGGTATTCGCCCTTCCCCTTCGCCATGCGCAGGCTATATCGGAACGGATGCGTATCCCCGGGCCGCACCAGCGCGAAGCGTTTGTACCGCCAAAAGAACGGCACGCGGCCATCGGGAATGACAACGCGTTCGCTCACGCCCTCGCACAGGCGCTTGTCCGAGGCATCCCATTTGACCCAGCGCTCCATCCCGCGCATGATCCGCCGGTTGCGGCCCGGCCCCACTTTACGCGCGGGGGTTATTTCTGTAGCGGTGAGCTTGTGGGAGCGCCCTTTTTTGTCCCAATAGTAGACGCATTCCCAATCCAGCGCGGCGATAAGCGCCCGCAGGGCAGGCAAGGCCTCCTCTTCAAACGCCGACAGCACGCCTATCCCGGGGATGTACTTGACCACCCGGAACGGTGGCTGAAGCAGGCACGTGACTTTCTCTTCAATCTCCGGGCCATAGACAATCGAAACGTTTGTGTAATATATCATAGCCTGGCCTCGTATCTAAAATCTAAAGTCTATAATCTAACATCTATCATACTGTATCGATCCCCATCAGCCCCAGCGGCAGCGGGAACCAGCACTGCGCCAATGCGTCCCCTTCCCGCAAAATCGAATACGGCGCAAGAAAATACCGCATGGCCTCCAAATGCGTGAACACCCGGTCTGTAGGGGCGGCATTCTTGCCGCCCGCAACCGAAGCCACACCATCTTTCACAATAACGCGCAGCGCCTCGCCGTCAACACGAATTGAGATGTCCCCGTCCGGCAGGGGCTTGCACTGCGCCTGCAATTTCATCAGAGCCCCAAGCATCTTTTCCCAACGCAAAATCGTATACATCCCCGTGTCGTCGATATCGCAGCCCTCGGAGATCTCCTCCGCCAGGCGCAGCAGGTCGGTCTGCCACAGGGGGATGGTCATCCCCACGCGCTTGCCGCCGCCGCGCTCCGGCAATACGGAATAGACCGCGCGTATGGCCATCTCCGGGTTGCCCGCGCCCGCCAGGCGCAGCTGGCCGATGTATTTTTTATCCCGCGAGAGCGTGAAAAAGCCCTCCAGGCTTTCCTCTTTCCAAATGGCATAGGGCGTCTCGTTCCAGCTGCACAGACAGTCATAGAACGCGGCGGGCCCGTGCTTATAATGGATAGGCATATCCTCGATGAACGCCTGTACTTTTGTGAGGCTTTCTTGATCATCAGGTTTCATTTCTTCTGCGCGCCAGTCAGCATCCAGGGCGTTTTCCCCGTAGGCGTGGCGCAAATTCTTCTCCGAAAACGAGGCGTCCACCGCCGCGCCGCCCCGCTCGAAGCCCCAGAACTGATACCGCTGCCGCTGGCCGCCCAGCTCGCCGAAGTCGCAGCCGGCGGCCCGCATGGCCTCCATGGCGGCGTCCATGGCCAGGCGCATGTAGCCCTTGCGGCGGCTGTCGCGCGCCACGGCCACATTTCCAATCCCGCCCGCGCGTAAGGCCTGACCGGCGATCTCCGCGTCGCTCACGTACATCCCCACCGCGGCCTTGAGCGCGCCGTCCTCCCATACGCAGTAGTTCTTCTCCCAGGGCCTGTACTCTCTTTTGTAGAGCTTGGGCAGCAGGGTGAGGAAGCAGCGCTTGGGCGTCTCCTCGTCCTCCAGGAAAAAGACGTCGTCCAGCAGGGCCATGAGCTCCTCGTAATCCTGTTCCCGCGCGGGGCCAACGGTGATTTCGGGCATGGTATGTTTCCTCCCTCAAGCTTCATTAGCCTATTTTACCTGATTTCGCGGGCAATTGCAACCGTTCCCTTGACATTTCGTGAAAAAGTTCGTAAGATGGGAAGCGGAAGTGAGGTGATCCCATGCCCATCCGCCGCCTCGACCAGGCCCTTGCCCTGCGCGGCTTCGGCTCCCGCAAAGAAATCCACGCCCTGGTGCGCGCAGGCCAGGTGCAAATCAACGGCATACCGGCCCATAGCGCCGCCCAAAAGATCGACCTGGAACGCGACCGCGTGACCCTCCGGGGCGAGCCTGTTTGCCTTCAGGAGTTCATCTACATCATGCTGCACAAGCCTCCGGGCGTCGTCAGCGCCGCGCGCGATTCCAATACCCCCACGGTGATCGATCTTCTCCCCGCGCAGCTGCGCCGCCGGGGGCTGTTCCCCGTGGGCCGCCTGGATAAGGACACCACTGGCCTGCTGCTGCTCACCGACGACGGCGCGCTGGCCCACGCCCTGCTCTCGCCGAAAAAGCACGTGCCCAAGACCTATCTCGCCGCCCTGCAAACCCCCGCAACTGAGAATGACATACGTGCCTTCGCCGCCGGCATGGCCCTCCCCCCCGCCGAGGGCCATCCCCCGGAGGACTGCCTCCCCGCCGAGTTGTCCATCCTGGAAGGCTATATGGCCCGCGTGGTGCTGCGCGAGGGGAAATATCACCAGATCAAGCGCATGTTCGCCGCCCGCGGCAACGGAGTCCTCTCCCTGCACCGGGAAAGCATGGGGTCATTAAGGCTGGACGAGGCATTGCAGCCCGGGGAATGCCGGGAACTGACGGCGGAGGAAATTGCGGAGCTGAAAACCATCGAGTAGAGCACAAAAAGCCCCCTTCGCTCGCGAGGGGGGTGGTCCGCAGGACCGGGGGGAGCGCAAATAAAATTTGAAGCATTCCCCTACCATGCCCCGTTATATAGGTTGTGCACACAGGAAGGAGGCGGCAGCCATTGGCATAGACAGAGACAAGGAGCTCACGCGTCTGATGGACGAATACAGCGCGCGTATTTTCGGCCTGTGCCTGCGGCTGACGCGCGACTGGTTCACGGCCGAGGACCTCACGCAGGATACCTTCCTCTCGGCCTTTCAGGCCCTGGAGCGCTTCGACGGCGCCAACGAAGCCGCCTGGCTGTCCACAATCGCCGCCCGTAAATGCCTGGACCACCTGCGCAGCGCGGCAACAAGGCATACCCGGGCCGCGCCCGACGAAACGCTGCTGCTCTTCCCGTCCCCGGCCTCCATGGAGCCCGAGAACATCTTCTTCGAGGAGCACTGGGAGGGCGCCCTGCGCGGGGCCTGCGAGGCGCTCAAAGAGCCCTACCGGGAGACGGCGCTGGGTTACTACTGCGAGGGGCGCAGCCTTGCGGAAATCGCGCGGCGCGGCGGCGTGCCCCACGATACCGCGCGTACACGATGTTACCGGGCCAAGCAGATGCTGCGTGAAATTCTCAGGGAGGAGGTGCGCGTATGCGCCATCTGACGCAAACCCAAATCGATTGCCTGCTCGGCGGCGAGCTGCCGGACGCGAAGCTTGCGTCAGCGGAACGCGCCGCCATGCTGGAGCACACCCTGGGCTGCGCCGGCTGCGCCGCCTTGCTCTGGCAGGCCAACGAGGCGCTGCCCGAAATCGCGCCCCCCCCCGGCATGGAGAAGCGCATCCTGGAGCGTACGCATGCCAATCCGCGACCGGAAAACCTGCGCTCCTACGCCCTGCGGGTGGCCGCGGCCGTGGCGGCGGCGCTGGTGCTGCTGTTCAGCGGAGCGTTCCAGCGGCTCGCGCAGCTGGACCTGCCCAAGCTCAGCCGGGAGATCCAAACGCAAATCACAGAATTATTTGATTACGCAAAGGAGGGACTCACAATTGCATCCGAATCCAAATAAGGCATTGCTCGTACTATTGTCCTTTGTGCCCGGGGCGGGGCACATGTACCTGGGCCTGATGCGCCGGGGCGTCTCGTTCATGGCCGGGTTTGCCCTGAGCATCGCCGGCGCGGGCGCGTTCTCCATGATCAGCCTGCTCCAGGCGGCGTTCATCATCCTCATCCCCCTCACCTGGTTCGTGGCCTTCTTCGATCTCTGGCGCTACCCCCGCATGGGCCCGGAGGAAAAAGCCCTCGTGCGGGACGACTTCCTCATCCCCCGGAGCCTGCAACTGCCCGGCGGCATAACCATGCGCAAGGCGCGTATCGTGGCGGGCATCCTGCTCATCCTCGCGGGCGTGTACCGGCTGTACCGGATCTTCCTGTATAATTTCATCTACGACTACCTGCACTCCGAGCGCGTGATCTACTTCTTCGAGCGCATGCCCACCCTGCTGGGCGGGGTGGCGGTCATTGCCGTGGGCCTGCTGCTGATCTTCTGGAAGAGCAGGCAACTGAAGAGGGAGGCCGGCGGCTATGAAAAGTAGGAAAATCGGCGTCCTGACCCTGGGCGCGTCCCTGGTGGCCTTCGGCGTGCTGTACCTGCTGCGGGTGTTCGTGCCCGGCTGGAGCTACATGACCGTGCTGCGCTTTTGGCCGGTGGTGCTCATCCTCCTGGGCGCGGAGGTGCTGCTGTCGGTATTCTGGCCCCGCCCCGAGGGCGAGCCCCCAGCCAAATTCGACGCGGCCTCCGTGGTGCTGCTGTTCGTCACGCTGCTCCTGGCCTGCGGGCTGGCCGCCGCGCAGTTCGCCCTGGAGCAGCTGCCGGAGTTCATCGACAGGATATGGTAGCGATTTCAATTGATATGTGTAGAGACGCACAGCAGTGCGTCTCCGCTCAAAAGAAACGCACTGCTTAATTTGTTATTGATTTTGAGACGCACTGTTTTTTGTTTTGAGACGCACTGCAGTGCGTCTCTACACATTTATCCCCGTGCCGCTTTGAACCCGATCTCCAGATCCGCGATAATATCCTCCACATGCTCCAGCCCCACGGAAAAGCGCACCATCCCCGGGTCGATCCCCGCGGCGGCCAGCTGTTCCTCGGTCAGCTGCCGGTGGGTTTCGCTGGCGGGGTGCAGCACGCAGGTGCGGATGTCCGCCACGTGCACCTCGTTGGAAGCCAGCTCCAGGGCGTTCATGAAGCGCACGGCGCCCTCCCTGCCGCCCTTGACGATGAAGGAGATCACCCCGCTGGCCCCCTTGAGGTACTTCTGCGCCAGGGCGTAGCCCGCGTCGCCCGGCAGGCCGGGGTAGATGATTTTTTCAACGCAATCGCATGCCGCGAGGTATTCCGCGACGATCTGCGCGTTCACGCAGTACTGCTTCATGCGCACCGCGAGGGTCTCCAGCCCGAGGTTGAGCAAAAAGGCCGAATGCGCCGCCGGGTAGACGCCGAAGTCCCGCATCAGCTGCATCCTGGCTTTGATGATATACGCCGCCTTGCCGTAGGTCCCCACATAGTCGATCCCGTGATAGGAGGGATCCGGCTCGGTGAAATCCGGGAAATCCCCCGAAGTCCAGTCGAAATTGCCGCTGTCCACGATGACCCCGCCCACCTGCACGGCGTGTCCGTCCATGTACTTGCTGGTGGAGTGCACCACGATGTCCGCCCCGAACTCGAAGGGCTTGCACAGCACGGGGGTGGCGAAGGTGCTGTCCACGATCAGCGGGACCCTATGCGCGTGGGCGATGCGCGCGAACTTCTCGATATCCAGCACCTTCAGCGCGGGGTTGGCCAGGGTCTCCCCGAACACGGCCTTCGTGTTCGCCTTGAACGCCGCGTGAATCTCCGCCTCGCCCGCGTCCTGGTCCACGTAGATGCATTCGATCCCCAGCCGCTTGAGCGTGATGGAGAACAGGTTCACCGTGCCGCCGTAGATCGCCGTCGTGCTGACGAAGCTGTCGCCCGCCGAGCACAGATTCAGCAGAGACAGCAGCGTTGCCGCCTGCCCCGACGAGGTGCACATCGCGCCCACGCCGCCCTCCAGTTCCGCGATCTTCGCCTCCACCACCATGACGGTGGGGTTGGCGAACCTGGAATAGATCAGGCTTTTGGTGGGCTCGTCGAAGACGGAGGCGACCTCCTCGGTGGAGTCGTACACATAGGTCGTGCTCTGCACGATGGGCACCACGCGGGGCTGCGCGTTGCCGGGGGTGTAGCCCGCGTGCAGACATTTGGTTTCGATTTTCATTGATTGCTCCTTCCTGATGCCATATAGGCCATTCTATCAAAAAATGGTCCGAAATACAAGACTTTTTAAAAATTTCAAAAAAACGCTTGACAAACAACCCCCAACGTGTTAAACTATGCTCATAGGTCAAAGATGGTCAAAGTTAAGGAGGTTGCCCCGATGAGCAGCGTCAGCAACGCCATCGCCCGCATGATCCTCGAGATGCTCGAGGAGACCGGCGACGCGGAGATACAGCGCAACCTCATGGCCCAGAGCCTCGGCTGCGTGCCCAGCCAAATCAACTACGTCATCGCCTCGCGCTTCCCGCCCGAGCAGGGCTATATCGTGGAGAGCCGGCGGGGCGGCGGGGGCTGCATCCGCATCCGCCGGGTGAAGACGGACCGGGGCACGGCCTTCCTGGCGCTGATCAACGCCCTCGGCCCGCGCCTGGACGAATTCACGCTGCGCGCGCATATCGCGAACCTCTTCGGCCAAGACTTTATCGACGAGCAGGCGGCGGCGCTCCTGCGGGCGGCGGGCTGCAGCGCGGCGCTGCGGGGGCTTTCCCCGCCGGTGGGCGACGCGCTGCGGGCGTCCATCTTCAAACAAATGCTTCTAACCTTGAGCAGATAACATAGAGTGATGAGGAGTGATTCACATGCTTTGCCAACATTGCAAACAAAACGAGGCCACCACGCACATCCGGCGGGTGATCAACGGGGCCGCGCAGGAGTACCACCTGTGCGCCGCCTGCGCCAAAGAGGCAGGTATCGCCGCGCAGTTCGCCGCGCCCGAGTTCGGCTTCCAGCTCAGCGACCTGTTCAGCGGCTTCCTGGGCAGCAGCCTGCGCGGGCAGAGCCTGCCCGCCCCGCCGCGCTGCGAGCTGTGCGGCAGTTCCCTGGACGAGATCATACGCGGCGGCCGCGTGGGCTGCGCGCGCTGCTACGAGACCTTCGCCGAGCAGCTGCAGCCCACCCTGCAGCGCATCCACGGGGTGCTCAAGCACACGGGCAAAACCCCCGAGACCGACCCCGCGGTTGCCCGGCGCAAGCAGAAGGAGCAGGAGATCGCGCGCCTGCGGGAGGAGATCGCAGCCGCCGTGCAGGCGGAGGACTACGAGCAGGCGGCCCGGCTGCGCGATAAAATCAAAACCTTGGAGGAAGGGGGCGAGAGCAATGCATAGCTACGAAAAATGGTATGCCCAAAAGGGCGCGCAGGGCGACGTGGTGCTCAGCACCCGTGTGCGCCTGGCGAGGAACCTGGCCGATATGCCCTTCAGCGCCAAGCTCGACCCCCAGGGCAAAGAGAACGTCGCCCATGAGATCCGCGAGGCCGCGAAAAACCTGCCCTTGGCCCAAAAGGCCATAGGGGCCATGCGTTGGATCGACATGGCGGAGCTGCCGCAGCTGGCGGCGGTCTCCATGGCGGAGCAGCGGCTCGTCAGTGCGGCCTTTGCCCGGCAGGAGCCCGGCACCGCCCTGCTGCTGCGCGACGACCGGCGCGTGAGCGTCATGCTCTGCGAGGAGGACCACCTGCGCATCCAGGCCTACTCCCCGGGCCTGGCCCTGGACGAAACCTGGGCCATGGCGGACGAAATCGACACGGCCCTGGGCGGCAGCCTCGACTACGCCTTCGACGAGCGCCTGGGCTACCTCACCCAGTGCCCCACGAACCTTGGCACGGCCATGCGGGCCTCCGTGCTGCTGCACCTGCCGGCCCTTGAAACCCTCGACCGCGTGGGCCGCCTGGCGGAGAGCATCAGCAAGCTGGGCCTCACCATACGCGGGGCCTTCGGCGAGGGCAGCGGGGCCGAGGGCTCGCTGTTCCAGCTGAGCAACCAGGTGACCCTGGGTATCTCCGAGCGCCAGGCCCTGGACAATCTCCAGGCCATCACCTCGCAGATCGCCGAGCAGGAGAGACGCGCCCGGAAGGAATTGCTCCAGCGCCCCGAGTGGGAGAACAAGGTCTGGCGGGCCTACGGCATCCTGCGCTACGCCCGTTTGCTGGACAGCGGCGACGCCATCAAGCTGCTCTCCCTGGCGAGATTGGGCGCGGCGGGGGGCATCCTCCCCATCGAAATCGAGACCCTCAACGCCCTGATGACCGACATCCAGCCCGCCACGCTGTGCCTTGCCAAACAGGTGACTGAGGCCGACCAGCGCGACAGGGCGCGCGCGGAGATGATCAGAGAAAACCTGGAGGAATAATATGTCAAAATACAGATTTAACCGTTTTACCGAAAAGGCCAACGAGGCCATGAACAAGGCCATCGAGTCCGCCGAGGGGCTGGGCCACACCTTCATCGGCAGCGAGCACATCCTGCTGGGCCTGCTGCGCCAGGGCGACGGCGTGGCCCACGCGGTGCTGGCCGCACGCAAGGTGGACGCCCGCAAAATAGAAAGTGCCATCCGGGCGGGGGCCATGGCGGGCATGCCCACGGTGCTTTCCCAGGCGGATTTCACGCCCCGCACCAAGCATGTGCTGGAGCAGGCGCTGGGCATCGCGCTGTCCGGCGGCTCGGCCGTGGGCACGGAGCACCTGCTGCTGGCGCTGCTACAGGAGCGCGGCTGCGCCGCCGCGGCGTTGCTCGCCCAGCAAAACGTGCAGCCCCAGGAGCTTTTGCAGGACATCCACCGGGCCATGAAGGGCGGCAAGCCTGACGAATCCCCCGGCGGCGGCGGCGCCGAGACCGCCACACCCACCCTGGACCAGTTCGGGCGGGACCTGACCAAGCTGGCCCGGGACCAGCAGATCGACCCCGTGATTGGCCGGGAGACGGAGATCGCCCGGGTGATGCAGATCCTCTGCCGCCGCACGAAGAACAACCCCGTGCTCATCGGCGAGCCCGGCGTGGGCAAAACCGCCGTGGCCGAGGGCCTGGCCCTGCGCATCGCCTCCGGGGAGGTCCCCGAGCTGCTGCGGGGCAAGCGGGTGTTCAGCGTGGATTTGACCGGCATGGTGGCGGGCACGAAATACAGGGGCGACTTCGAGGAGCGCATCAAGACCGCGATCGACGAGGTGCACAAGGCGAAGAACGTGATCCTCTTCATCGACGAGCTGCACACGATCATCGGGGCCGGCGCGGCCGAGGGCGCCACCGACGCCGCGAATATCCTGAAGCCCTCCCTGGCAAGAGGGGAGATGCAGGTCATCGGGGCCACGACCCTGGACGAATACCGCAAGCACATCGAGAAGGACGCCGC
The DNA here is from genome assembly GCA_009786275.1 of Bacillota bacterium. Taxonomy (GTDB): domain Bacteria; phylum Bacillota; class Clostridia; order Oscillospirales; family Acutalibacteraceae; genus WRMQ01. The sequence continues at coordinate 21,188 of WQTL01000515.1, forward strand.
CCTGGCCCGCCGCTTCCAGCCGGTGACGGTCAGCGAGCCCACCGAGGCCGAGACCCTGGACATCCTGCGCGGCCTGCGGGACAAATACGAGGCGCACCACAAGATTCGCATCACGGAGGAGGCCATGGAGGCCAGCGTGCGCCTGAGCGCCCGCTATATCGGCGACCGCTTTTTGCCCGACAAGGCCATCGACCTGGTGGACGAGGCGGCTTCGCGGGTGCGGCTGCGGGCCTTCACCGCGCCGCCGGACGTCAAGGAGATCGAGGACCGCCTGAAGCAGGTCGAGGACGAGAAGAACGCCGCCAAGGAATCCGAGGACTATATGCGGGCGGCGGAGCTGCGCGACGAACAGCGCAGGCTGGAGCAGGAGCTGGAGGAGAAGAAGTCCGCCTGGCAGCAGGAGAGCGGCCAGCTCTCGGGCGAGGTGACGCCGGAGGAGATCGCCTCCATCGTGTCGCAGTGGACGGGCATCCCCGCCACGCAGCTCACCCAGGAGGAGAGCGAGCGCCTGCTGAAGATGGAGGACGAGCTGCACCGGCGCATCGTGGGGCAGGACGAGGCCGTCACGGCGGTGGCCAAGGCGATACGCAGGGGGCGCGCGGGCCTGAAGGACCCCAAGCGGCCCACGGGATCGTTCTTATTCCTCGGGCCCACGGGCGTGGGCAAAACGGAGCTCTGCAAGGCCCTGGCCGCCAGCATGTTCGGCGACGAGAACGCCATGGTGCGCCTGGACATGTCCGAATATATGGAGAAGCACACCGTGTCGCGGCTGGTGGGCTCGCCGCCGGGCTACGTGGGTTACGACGAGGGCGGGCAGCTCACCGAGCAAGTACGGCGCAGGCCCTACTGTGTCGTTCTCTTCGACGAGATCGAGAAGGCCCACCCGGACGTGTTCCATATCCTGCTGCAAATCCTGGAGGACGGGCGATTGACAGACGCGCAGGGCCGCGTGGTGGATTTCAAGAACTGCATCGCCATCATGACATCGAACCTGGGGGCCAAGCTCATCACCAAGCAGACGGGCGGCCTGGGCTTCGCCCTGGGGGAATCCCACGGCGGCTTGCAGGATCAGGAAAAAATCCGCGACGCCGTGATGGGCGAGCTGAAGAAGTCCTTCCGGCCCGAGTTCCTCAACCGCGTGGACGACATCATCGTGTTCCACCAGCTGGACAGGGCGCAGATACGGGAGATCGCCCGCCGCATGCTGGAACAGGTGCGCGCGCGCCTGGCCGAGCAGAACATCGCCGTGGCCTTCGACGACAGCGTGAGCGCCCGCATGGCCGGCGCGGGCTTCGACCCCATCTACGGCGCGCGGCCCCTGCGCCGGGCCATCCAAACCCAGGTGGAGGACTTGCTCAGCGAAAAGCTCCTCGAAGGCGGCGTGAAGCCCGGCGGGGCATATGTTTGCCGCGAGGACGAGGGCAAGCTGGTTGTTTTAGCAAGTTAACGAATAAAAGTTTGTTGGAAATACAACGGAATGTTTCATGTGAAACAAACTGTTGTATTTCCAACACAAATTTGTTCGGGGGGAGGGAGGGTACGTCGCTTATTTACCACCGCAGGCACTCTGTTTCCACCTCGCCGCTGTCTTTGTGTGTCTGGGTTATCTCAAGGGTGTTGTCGTCCAACCAGGTGAAAGTGATGCCCTCATAATTCGGATACAGGTAGATGCAATTGTCATCCTCGTAGAAAAGCCCTGCCCGCGCGGGATAGACATACTCGGCATCCCAAGCGTCAGCCTTCTTACGCACCATAACAACGGCCTTGTTCTTGCCGCTGGGGGAGCGCTCGTAACGGTCTACTTTTTGCCATTGGATAATAAAGCCCTGCACGAAGCACATCCCAATATAGAACACGCACACCAATCCGGAGAACAATACCGAACGCGTCTTTTTCTTTTTGGTGAACGTCTCGTCCAACGGTTGTTTCAGCGTCTTCAGCAGCATATATGCAAACACGGCGATCAGAGGGAACCAAATAAGCAGATTACTAAGAAACGCCGGCCAGCCAACGATCCATTCCACGCCAAATTTGCGCGGCAGCCACGAAGCCATAAATCCAAACGCGCCCAAAGCAATATAGCCTAAAGCCAGCAGCACATTGCGCAGGACCTTTTTCCATTTTTTCTTTTCCATCAAGATTATCCCCCTTTCTTAATTGAGGGCATTATACCACAGGACGATGTGTAATGCAAGCGCATTTTCCCCTTTACATTTCCCCCCGCCCATGCTATAATAATCTAAAATCTAACATCTGCTATCTAGCATCTAAAAAGGAGGATCGCATGAACTACACCCATGAAGTCGAGAACATGTGCCCGGTGGCCAAGGGGCCGCACCACGGGCCCGCGCCCATCCCCGAGGAGGGCAAGTGGGTCAAGGCCTGCGAGATCAAGGACATCTCGGGGCTTTCCCACGGGGTGGGCTGGTGCGCGCCGCAGCAGGGCGCGTGCAAGCTGACACTCAACGTGAAGGAGGGCATCATCCAGGAGGCCCTGGTGGAGACCATCGGCTGCTCGGGCATGACGCACTCCGCGGGCATGGCGGCGGAGATTCTGCCCGGCAAAACCCTGCTGGAGATGCTCAACACGGACCTGGTGTGCGACGCCATCAACGTGGCCGCGCGGGAGATCTTCCAGCAGTTCGCCTACGGCCGCACGCAGAGCGCCTTTTCCGAGGGCGGGCTGCCCATCGGCGCGGGGATGGAGGACCTGGGCAAAGGCCTGCGCTCCCAGGTGGGCACGATGTACGCCACCAAGGCCAAGGGCGTGCGCTACCTGGAGATGACCGAGGGCTACGTCACCCGCATGGCCTTGGACGGCGGCGACCAGGTGATCGGCTACGAATTCGTGCAGCTGGGCGTGATGATGGAGGACGTGCGGAAGGGCATGGACCCGGCGAAGGCCCTGGCGAAGAACACGAGGAGCTACGGCAGGTTCGCGGAGGCGGCGAAGTATATCGACCCGAGGGAGGAATGATCGTGAAGCGCATATTGGCGGTTCTTGTTGCAATGGCGTTGCTGTGCGGGGGTATGGCGGTTACGGCAAGCGCCGAAGTTCTTTATGTTAGAGAGGGCGATTACTATTATTGGATTACCGATACTTCAGCCATCATTGCTTCGTATTACGGAAATGATGCAAACGTAGTGGTTCCGACAGAGGTTCAGGGTCGCCCGGTGACGATGATTCGCGACAATGCGTTCCAAAATAAAGCGTTGCAGTCTATTGTGCTGCCGGAGACATTGGCGGTCATTGGATGGCAAGCGTTTGCCGGCTGTACGGCTCTGACAGAGATCAAGTTGCCGGAATCCTTGAAAATGATTGACAGCTTCGCTTTTGAAAAATCCGGGTTGCGGGAAATCGTCATTCCGGACGGGGTGTACGATTGGGGCGTTGGCGTTTTCCGCAACTGTGCAAACCTTACGCGGTTGGAAATCGGACGAGGATTGGTAAGTCCTAGTTTGTTTGATGCTTTTTTTGGATGTGTCAATTTGGCCGAAGTTACAGTAGATAAAGATAATCCGCGCTTTTTTACGCAGGACGGTGTTTTGTTTATAAGGAATCCTGCATCGGTTAGCCTAAATCCGCTTTACGATAGTGAACTTGTTTTTTATCCGCCAGGCAAAACCGATACGAAATATACAGTGCCAAGCAGGGTCGAAGGAAGGCGTTACCAAATTGATTCCTGGGCTTTTCGTTACTGCGTAAACCTCGATGAGATTTATTTTCCCGAAGAATGTCCGGATGTATATAAAGGAACATTTGACGATTGCATAGGTTTAACCATTTATGGTTATTGGTACACTGCGATACGCGAAGCGCTTTCCAGTTTGACAACTTTTGTCGCGCTGGATGGCGTGCCCCGCATAGACAGTTTTACTCTAAGCCCTTCCGGTACGATCAAAGTGCGCAAAACCAATACGAAGCAGTTCAAGGTGCGGGTGGAAGGATTCAATCTGCGCGATAGTACGAAAGAAGTGACATGGCAGCTGATCACTGGCGGCGAAACAAAGCACGCATCGACCAGCTTGTCAAAGGATGGGCTGCTCAAAATTGCTTCCAGTGAGCCCAACCAGACATTGCAGGTTGTTGCGATTTCTAAGTATGATAACAGCGTACGGAGCATGACGACCATTACCGTGAAACCCTCGCTCATCGATGATGTTCTAAAATGGATCAGACTCATCTTTCTTTTCGGTTGGCTAATCGATCTAATCAACCGCTCGCAGTGAGATGCCTGCGGAGTGGTCCTGCCACTGCGCTGTGCTCTGTCACAGAAACTACTTAATCATAATAAGGAGAAATCATATGGCAAACAACGTAACCTTCGAGGGCAAAGACCGCCGCATGGCGAAAATAGAGGCCGCGTTGGCCGATGCCGGGCTGGAAAGCCTGGAAGCCGCAAGCGAATTGTGCCTGAGCAAAGGCATTGACGTGCGCGAAATCGTCCTCGGCGTGCAGCCCATCGCGTTCGAGAACGCCGTGTGGGCCTACACACTGGGGGTAGCCATCGCGATCAAGGAGGGCGCGGCGGGCGCGGCGCAGGCGGCGGCGGCCATCGGCAAGGGGCTGCAGGCGTTCACGATCCCGGGCTCCGTGGCGGAGCAGCGCAAGGTG
>WQTL01000516.1 GCA_009786275.1 Bacillota bacterium
GTGCCCATCACGAATTCCGAGATTGACGCGATGATCTCGTCGCTGTCGCCGTGATGAAGGGAGGGGTTCCCTATGGCGAAATATCTCAACGACGCTGGCCTGGCGCATCTGCTCGCTGGGCTTTGGGCTCGGGTGAACCAGAAGCTCTCGGCCATCTCCCTGACGCCGGGGCCGCCCGGCCCTCAAGGGCTGAAAGGCGACACGGGAAACACCGGGCCGCAGGGCAACGCCGGGGCGACCGGCTCCCAAGGCGTGAAGGGCGACACCGGCAACACTGGCGCAACGGGCGCGGCTGGGGCTTCGGGCGCAAAAGGCGTCGCGTTTTACGGCTGGAGCACCGCCGCGAATCTCACGAATATTTCCTCCATCTCCGGCATGGCGGTGGGCGACTACGTTGTAAACACCGGCACGGCCATGCGCACCATGCTTGGCCACCAGCACGGCGTACTTCGCCCCCGCCGCCTTCGCCGAGCGGATCCACTGGTCGGTGTCCAGCCGCATGGGCGCGAACACCTCCGCCGGGGGCGTGTAGCCCCGCTGCTTTCGAAAATCATACTCCGGCACGAAGGTCTGCACGTCCATGTGGATGAGGACGCCGATTTCCAGGTCCGCCCAGGCTTGCTGCTGCGCTGTGGGGAGCACAATGTCAGGTATCATCGCAGCTATCCCTGCCTTTCATTCTGCCAATCGCCCGGCCTGGCTGTAGTCCCAGGCTTCAAAGCCCAGCTGCGTGACGGCCGGGGAGTTGAGCGCCAGGGTGAAGTCGCCGTTTTTCGGATCCCTGAACAGCGGGTCGGCGAACAGGGCGTTGTTGTAATAGCCAAGGCCGCGCACGTCGCCAGAATACAGGCGGTCGCCAAAATCGTGCCCCTTCTGTTTGGCGCTGAAGGGGCGGCGGGGGTTGGCGTAATCGTAGAACAGGTTGCCGTCATCGCGGAATTTGCCCGCCGCCAGCGCGCGATACAGGGCCTGGCCCTCGCTGACGACGATGTTGCGCTCGAAGATGGCGCCGATGTGCTCCTCCTTGCGGTGGACGCCCGCCACGCCGTCGTCGGCGAAGGCAAAAATATTGTTGCGCACCAGGTTTTCGCGGCCATAGTGCTGGCTGAAGCATTCGCCGCAGTTATAGACCAGGTTCTTCTCGATGAGCATCCCCGAAGTGCCTTCGTCCGGGTAGATGCCGCAGCCGCCGTAGCCGCCCTGGAGGGGGTCGGCCTGCGGAACTCCTTTTTCGTGAACGCCCACTGCGCGGCGATCCGTTTCGCGATGTCCTGATTGCCCGTGGCGTCATACAGCGCCTCGAACGCGAAGAGCATCTGCGCGTGCGCCCAGATCATGTACTGCTGGCCGTCCGTTTCCATGCCGCCCCATTCCTTCATCAGGTGGCCGGTTTCCGCGCCGCCGCGCCAGTACAGCCGCAGCATGTCCTCGTAGACGGCCATGGCCATGCCGGCATCAGACTCTGCCAGTACGTCGCAGGGCTGTATGAAATCGGAAGCGTTCGCGCCTGCGGAAAATGCTCCCGCCAGCAGGGCTGTGCACAGCAACAGTGCGATGAGCTTGCGTTTCATGTCGCTCCTCCTTCTGCAAAATCAATCCCACCCCGGCAATTCATCCAGCGTGAGCACGCGTTCCGCGTGACCTGGTTGATCGCGAACAGCTCGTTGGACAACCGGGTATCCAGGTTCAGCTGCCTGATAATGCCGCCTTGCGCTTTTACGCCCTCGCAACAGGGCTTGACGTTATTGAAAAGGACAGGGTGTGACCCTGCCCAAACTTGCGTTATGCTGTTATTTCTGAGCCACGGCGTCCTTGAGCGCCTTGCCGGGCTTGAACACCGGGACTTGAGTTGCTGGGGAGATCAATTCCTCGCCGGTCTGGGGATTGCGGACTTTCTTCTCGGCACGCTGTTTTACCTCAAAGGCCCCGAAGCCCACGAACTGCACCTTTTCGCCGGCAACCAACGCATCGGTCAGCGCCTTGATGACTGCGTCGGTGCATGCGGCGGCCTGCTTCTTTTCGATGCCCTCCTGCTCCGCGAGTGCGTTGATAAAGTCTTGCTTGGTCATGTGGCTGCTCCTTCTTTTTTTGATTCGTTTGACGCAAGCATTATATCATAAGACTTGACCAATTGCAAGTCTTTCAGAAAATCATATGGAGGCCGTTTTATCAAGGTCGAAAAGCCGCGGCAAGGATGCCCCGCAACCTTACAATCTTGGTATGAAAGCTATATGCCATTTGGCTTTTATGGCAAAAGAAGAATGCAAAATCCTTCCTCGGATTTCTGCAATCTTTCGGCTGCCGTTCTGCAGCGTAATGTGGGCCAAATCATTTTAAGGCCGCAAGCGTTTCGTACACACTGCGACTTTTATAATGTTAGGCCATCGTAACATCCATCTCCCCGCCCAGCCGGAAGCTGATCCGCAGCCTGTCCTTCGACAGCACCCGGACGCATTCAACCATCTGTCGCACCACCATGTTGTCGAATGCGATGGGCTGGCTGCGCAGCTTATCCATCCCAGCTATCACCTCCGTCAGGCGCGCCTGCTCGTTACCAGCATGGCGCTCGTCCCTCTGAATCTGTTCCAGCTTGGCCTTGAGGGCGACCTTCTCGCCGTAGAGCTTTTCGAATTGGGCGTCATGGTTACCCTGGTTGCCATCCTGGGATTCCAACTGGATCAGCTCACTGAGCTCACCTTCAATGGGCAGCAGGCGCTGACGCAAGTTACTAATAGTATCACGAATTTGCGAGCCACTTACAGAACGTTTTTTCCAAACGAAGGGTGCAGCGGCAGCGTTGTAGTGCTTGATATAGTTGACGGGCGGCGCGAGGTAAAGCCCTACAATGTCGGCGGCTTTTCCCGCGAATTCCGGGTCGGTGCTGATGCACCAGGTTCTTATGCGGCTAAGCTGTATCCATTTTCGCTGTAAAAAGCGCTGAATCGCATCCTCGGAGGTGTTCAACATGAGGTGGAGCGCTTTTTCCGCCGCTACGACCGCTACCGCAGGATTTTCACCCGCTACGAAAAGCTCGATGTGATGTTTTTGGCCTATTTTACCTTCGCGCTCATCGTCGATGCGCTGATTAAGCACTAGTGTCAACAGGCTCTAATCAGGAGGTCACGGCTTTATTCGCCGCAGCCGCCAGCGGATGAATCAACCGGATCGCGTGGATGCCCTTCAGGGTTATCCGCGCTTTTTTTCATTTTTGCGTATCTTCCGGTTGCGTGCCGGCCGCTCGCCGCCATCTCCATTCGTATGTGCATCCCAAATTGAAACGATTGGAGAAATGTGTTAATGTCATATAATCATGGCCGCGAGTTCAAGAAATTTGGGGCTCGCCAACGCTGTCTGCGTCGGCAATACGAACGGCTCGGTATGCCGGAGACCAACATAGAAGCGCTGTATCAAACTGATCTGCAAGAATTTAACAGCGACCGCAGAAACGAGGAACATGACCCTGTACGCTTGGATGATTGCGAGCCGCTGGTTGCCCAAGAGGACGGATGCCATTCCCGTCTGTGGTGGGTAGAGGAAATTGACAACGCCGCCCTTGCGAAGCGGCTGAAATCCTTGCCTGAAACGGACTTGGAACTGCTGACCCTTTATGCGATTGAAGGCCATTCGCAACCGGATATCGCGGTGATGCTCAGCATAAACCAGTCTAATGTATCGCGTCGGCTGAGCAAGCTGAAAAAATTTTTAGAAATTTTTGAAAAACACGCATAAAAAACGCGTTCTCACCGGCTATAGAGTAGAGGCGCAAATAAAAACCTCGCCAACCTTGAAACCCGAATAGCCCGTTTGGCAGGTACATTGCCTTTGCTGCCCGGACACATAGAAAACAGGACGAGCTGCTGAAACCCACCCCAACGAATCTGTGGATTTGCTGGGGGCTCCGGGGCTCCGATGAAAGGTGTCAACCCGTTTGCTGGAAACCTTACCCAAGGCCGAGGGCCAATATAAACGAAGTGAACCTTTGGGTTCGAATGCAACCGACTACGCCGGGCGGCGTGAATTATCATGGCGCCCGGCCATTTCAAGGAGGATTCGCGTGATGAAAAACAAACCCACACAGGCACAGAACAGGGCGGCAGCGGAACTGCTCCGCACCCAAAGGCGCGGCAAGGGACTGACCCAGGAGCAGGTAGCGCGGCGCGCTGGAATACACTTTCGGGTATATGGGAGTTTTGAGTGTTGCGAGCGCAATTTCCTCACCGCCCGGTTCAGAACCGTCCATGTCAACGATTGCAACATATACAACTGTGCGCACTGCGAACACGGGCTGACAGAGGAATCGAGGTATAAAGTAGGCGCAACGAATGGCGACGTGTGGCGTACTTTTGGCAATCCGAGCGGTGAAGGCAGGCCTACCAACAAAGGCTCGGACATCTGCGAACACTGGCAGCGGGCGGCTGATCATACGATTTGGAGGGAAGCATGCGATATACCCTGATGCACAAAAACGTCCCGGTGATAGACCTGACCATCAACGGTGAGCTGGGAAACATCACTTCGGCGGATACGCCGCATAGTCTGGGGCATCTGCCGATAGGTGTATTGTCCTCGGATGGTGTCCCCGACTTGCTTCGCCTCGCAAAGTGGTGGAAGCACCGGGCTATCCCGCCAAACAGGCCGGGCTTGGAAAGGGCACTGAACAGGCTGAAGGCACAGGCGCCTCTATCGCTTGTTTTGCATTGTAACGGGCTGAGCCTCTCCGACCAATACTGGATTCGCCCGAAAGCTGACAATATGGCATGGGAGGACATCAACTTTTTTCGGCAGCCATTTGCCGAGGACATGGGCAAGCTGCTGTTAGAGAAAGCAGTACCTGGCGACAGAGTTGATTGGGTCTCTCCGGACTGCACTACGGACGGGTGGCTGACAAAGCGTTGGGAAATTATCGATGGTGTGCGTTGCCTGACAAAAGGCGGCACGGGGCCATTGCGGCAAGAACCGCTGAATGAAGCCCTTGCCGCGGCGGTCATGCGGAGACTTGGCGTAGCACATGTGGATTATACCGTTGTATGGGAGGGTGGCTTGCCGTATAGCGTTTGCCCGAATTTTCTTTCCCCCGAAACGGAGTTTGTCACGGCCTTCCAAATCTGCGAAACCAGGCCGCTGGCACCAGGCAGCGATCTGTACGCGCATTATCTTGGCTGCTGCGACGCGCTCGGTATCCACGGCATCCGTGATAGCCTTGATCGAATGATCGTGGTGGATTACATTATCGCCAACAGCGACAGGCATTATGGCAATTTCGGCGCTATCCGTAACGCGGACACGCTGGAGTGGCTCGGTCCCGCACCACTGTTTGACAATGGAACATCGCTTTGGAACGATACACCCACAATTCTCATTGCTCCCGCCAACGGCAACAGGAGCCGCGCGTTTTTCCGCAATCATTATGATCAGTTGATCCTTGTTACATCGTTCGATTGGCTGGATATTTCGACTCTGGACTGTATCGAGGATATGTGCGCGGAAGTGTTTGCCGCAAGCCTGCATATTGACGATGAGCGCCGTGATGTCATTTGCCGCGCGACGCGAAAGCGGCTTGAATTGCTGCAGAGATATGCAGTACGCCAAAAATAACCGTGATAAAGGAGACAGGTCCATGCAAGATCTGAAGCTTCGCTTTTTTGACGAGATTGCCGGGGAGGAAATTCGATGGCTGTGGAAACCGTACATCGCCTTTGGCAAAATTACTGTCATACAGGGCGATCCGGGCAACGGCAAAACCACCCTCGCCCTGGCCATTGCCGCCATCATCTCCCGCCGGGAACAAATGCCCACAGGCGACGCTGAGCCCTTCGTCGGCAACATCATCTATTTAAGCGGCGAGGATAGCCCGCAGGATACCATCAAACCACGGCTCGCGGCCTGCGGGGCGGATTGCTCGAAAATCTGCTTCGCCGAACCGGATGGGTCGTTGTCTGCAGTATCCCTTGAAAACGCCATACGGGAAACCAACACAAAATACGTGGTGCTTGACCCGCTGCAGGCCTTTTTGGGTGAGAAGCAGGACATATCCAGCGCGAAAAACATGCGCCCATTTTTAAAGGAACTGGCGGATGCGGCGGCCCGCACGAGCGCCGCGATTGTCATCATCGGACACATGAATAAGGGCGAACACGCAAAGAGCATCTATCGCGGGTTGGGCTCCATTGACATTACCGCCGCCGCTCGGAGTGTGTTGCTTGTGGGCAAACGCAAGGACGATCCCGGCATTCGCTTTATGACCCAGATAAAGAATAACCTTTCCGCTTTCGGCAAATCGGTGGGGTTTACCATCGCCGCCGACGGAGGCGTTGAATTCCTGGGCGAAAGCGAGGTGCGGGAGGAAGATTTGCTTTCCAACGCTAAGGCTAAAAAAACGAAGTATCAGACGGCGAAAGAGATGATTTTCAATATGCTCAAAGACGGCGACCGGCTGTCCAACGAGATTTATACCACGCTGCTCAATGCGGGGATTACATCAGGGATGATTCAAGGGGTAAAGCGCGATTTTGCCGTAAGGTCAGTGCAAAAAGGCAGCGAGTGGTTCTGGACGCTCAAGGGCAGCAAATTGGCATGCACCCCCTCCGGCGGAGGTGATGACGGCGAAGTGGCGTTTGTGACGCTGGATGAAAGCTCCATCCACGACGCCCTAACGGCAGCCGAGACTCACGAGCAACAACCGCAGGTTTACAGGGACCCGACGGATTTGGGGCTGGACCGCGAGCAATTTGAAATTCTGCCGTTACCCGAAGCCGACATCACGCGTAAAAGAGGACGCAAGCCAAAACCTCCGCCGGAACCTGTTTTTCATCCAACCGCGCTAAAGTCGCCGCGCTACGGCGATTTGGTAGTTTTCGAGTGGAGGTGAATATCCGTTGCGGAATATGCCTGAAATGATTGTCATGGAGCAGGAAGAGGCGTATATATTTACCGACCTGCAGACCAAGCAGATGCGCGTCGCCGCCTACTGCAGGGTAAGCACGGATCACGAAGAACAAAAGACCAGTTTTCAATTGCAGACGGAATATTATCGCGAATACGTGTCAAATCACTCCCACTGGTCGCTGGTAGATGTATACGCGGACGAAGGGTTCTCGGCGACGAATACCAAGCACCGTGACGGCTTTAACCGCATGATCCAGGATTGCGAGCGAGGCAAAGTCGACCTTATCATTTGCAAAAATGTATCGCGCTTTTCGAGGAATGTGCTGGATTGTCTCGGTACCGCAAAAAAATTGGCGGAGCTGCGCCACCCGGTTGGCATTTTCTTCGAGGAACAGAACATCAATACCCTCAATCGAGAAAGCCGCTTGATGCTGCACTTTCTCTCCACATTGGCGGAGTGGGAAAGCCAGGCGAAAAGCGAATCAATGGAGTGGTCCATTGTACGGCGCTTCAAGGACAGGAAATTCCTTACGCCCGCCAACTATTTGTTGGGCTACGACCGCGACGCCAATAAAAAGCTCATCATCGAAGAAAACGGCGCGAATACTGTCCGCGCGATTTATAAGGCTTTTCTGGCGGGATATTCCCTTAAGGACATCGCTTTTGTGCTGAGCGATTATGGGCGCCCTACGGGGAAAGGCAACACGGTCTGGGGCGCCGAGAGTGTCCGCCGCATCTTGCTGAATGAGCGCTACAGCGGCGGAGTTTATACACGCAAAACCTACACAAAAGATCCCTTGGACCACAAAAAAGCGAAAAACTACGGCGCGAAGGACAGCATATATCAGCGCCAACACCATCCCGCTATTGTGACGGAATCGGAGTATCTGCAAGCGCTCAAATTGTTGAAATCCCAGCGCGGCTCTCCTTACTACAACCCTTACTATACTGTCCGGGTGATCCGGGAAGGCCTGTTGGCGGGTTTTATTCCAATGTGCCCTGTATTCGGGTTTTATCAGCCCAAACACTATGTGGGCGCGTTGGAAGCGGCGCAGATCGAACTGCCGCTCATACGCGGCGAGACCGTGGACGTGAAAAACGCCGCCATTACCCGCATCCAGGAGTTTTCCCACTCCAACATCGCGTCTTTGACTGTTTCGCCCAGCCACCTTTCCTTTAACACCGAGTGCGTGGGGCTGCTCGGCGAAGTGAAACACGTTGAGCTGCTGTTCCATCCCAAGGAGCGTATCCTGGCGGTCCGGGCAGCAACGGCGGACAACCATAACGCTCTGCTCTGGCGAAACAAGCCCATCGGCGCGAAGCAGCTGGGGAATCTGCTCTATGCTTTTTGCGGCTGGAACGAACCTTGCCGTTACAAAATTATGGCGGACAGCTATTGCCGCGGGGACGAAAAGGTGCTGATGTTCGACCTTGAGGGTGCGGAATTCTTTATCCAAAGCCGCGTTGAGCAGAAAATAACGAACCAGTCCGGTACAGCGGTCAGCGTGTGGGCAAAAATTACGCGGCTCTTGCAGCCTGAGGATTGGGAGCAAAATTTTGGCAAAACCTGCAAGACCCACGCCGCATCGGGCAGGCGGTGGCTTGCGCAGTCCTTAGACGATTGGTTCATATACGCGCAGGCTGAGGAAGTTCCCGGTTTTGACGGCTATTCGCCCGAAGCACACGCGCCCATGGAAGATTGGCTGAAGGAGTCATTTGAGGAAGGGTATATCGACGCCCTCAATCAGAATTTTTACAACCCGGAGGTAATCGAAAATGTCCAATGATGTCTACGCGCTCAGCAAAAACAAGGGGATATCCAGCCTGGATGAACTGAGCAATCTCGAGGTTGTGAGGACTGAGAATTTGTCGTCAGCCCTTCGCCCCAAGGTCATCATCAATTATGAAAGCATCTCTTTCAACAGAGCCTGCGTCCTCCTGTTCCCCAACACCCAATATGTCAACATTCTCATTGACCGCGTCAAATTCCGCATTATTGTACTGCCCGCCCACCAATATGCCAAGGATGCCCTGAGATGGTGCAATATCTGCGACGGCGAGGTGCGCAAGCGTGACTGTTCGGCAAAGAAGTTCGGCGAGAAGATGTACGATATGATGCAGTGGATCAAAGAAAACCGCTATCGCGTGATTGCCTACTACCAGGAAGTAGACGGCGTGAGATTGTTGGTTTTCAACTTGCGGGAGTGTGAGATGGTTGTACCGGAGTATGTTACGCTGCCCAACGGAAAAACCGTCAAACGCGGCCGTGTCATTTTACCGGACGACTGGACCGGGTTCGGGATGCCCCGCGAAGAACATGAAAAGGCCAACGACGTGGAGCTCGACGCGCACTATTCCCTGACAGAGCGAGACAGGGAAGTGACCATCAGCGAGGTTCAGGTTACGGGCGCGATCCCGACGGAAAAGGAAGTCGTCCAGTCCCACTACAAAGAAGAACCAAGAGAGGATGTGTTTGCCAATGCTTAACCATGAAATCAAAGCGGCTGAGAAGCCGATAATAAAATTTGAAACACGGAAGTATAGCATGTCGCTCTCTCCTGAGACCGTGCTGTGCGTTGGGCAGCCGCGCCATGTTGTTTTTTACTATGACAGAGAGCGGCAGGTATTGATAATGGAGGGGACAGACGTGGCGACGCGGTACTCAACCAAATTGCCGCCGCTGAGCAAAACAGACCGGTTCAAACCATCGCAAATGTATATGCCCGGGGTTGTACGTATTTTTGCTGACCAACTTGGTTGGGAGATAAATAAATGCTACGAGATTGAGGGTATATATTACAGCGAGAGCCGAATCGCGACCTTCGAATTGTCCGGCGCGAAAGAGAGCGGAGGCTGGGAAAATGCATTGTGACCCGCAGCCCCCTTTGCTTATTTCTGCGTATTTTGGAAAGCATGTTCCTTTTTTTCGCTTGACAAGCGGCGGTTCTTTCGCTATCAACAAAGCCACGCTAAGCATTCTCGGCAGCCCGCAAAATATTCTTTTTTGGTATAGCAAGCAGCACAATGCACTTTTGCTGACGGCAGTTGAACAGCCGACCGCGTTGTCATTTCCCGTCCCGGATTACCGCTACAACTCGAGGCAATAGCAATAGCATTCCCGCTTAACAGTGCCATGATTGAGGAGGTATCTCTAAATGTCTGAACATCCAAAAAACCAAAACCTGCCCGCTGTTTTGCGCATGAAACGCGGTTGGGAGCTTACAATAAGCCGTGCCGCATTGGAACCCTTAGGGAATCCCGGTTATGTGCGATTTTTGTGGAGCGCGCAACAGCGTGTGTTGCTCATAGAAGCGGCGGATGCCGATACGCCGCAATCACTGCGGGTGGGCGCTCCAAAAGGCGGGAGCATAGTGTTCCGCAACCATAGTTTTCTCGACGCCATTTTGAAACTGACCCAATGGAATCGCGACAGTATCTATACGGTGCAGGGCGAGTACCTGCCGAAGCTAAACATGGTGGCGTTTGAAACCCAAAATGTGATTCAGGAGGAGCCGAGCAATGCGTGATACTCCAAAGAAAGTAGCCGCCTACATTCGCGTAGGTGCGAGCGAAGCCTTCAAACCCGTTTTGGAAGCGGAAAGGGAGAAGTTTGAGAAGAGCATCAGAAACCACGAAACATGGGAGTTTGCGGGCTGTTACGCCGACGCAGGTCCCGCATCGCTGGAAAGCCCCGAACTGCAGAGGTTGATGGAGGATTGCCGGGCGGGCAGAATTGACATTGTCATCACAAAAGGCACATCGAGAATGTCAAAGAATCTTGCAGACATCATCAAAATCTCCATGGAGCTTATGCTGCTTGAACCGCCTGTCGGCATTGTATTTATGGAAGAAAACTGCTTCACTCTACAGAGCAACGAAATCTTTTGCCTCGGCGGCTTTGCGGCCATTGAAGCGGAACAGATGGATCGGCGCAAGGGACTGAACAACCCCGATGGAGGCGATGACGACGAGTAAGACGAAAGTAGCCGTGTATATTCGTATGGATGCAGGAAGCGGGGATGAGGTAGGCCTTGTCTTTTTCGGAGCGGATCGCTTCGGTGAACTTCGCCCGACCCCGCCGGGCGAACTCGGTCACCCGTTGCTCCTCGAATTCCCGTTTGAGCAACCCCACCTCCAGCACGTCGCGCCCGATGCGGCTTTGGTCTTTGATGATCACCGTGGCCACCATGTCCTGACGGACGAGGTCCAGCAGGCGGTTGAGCTCGGGCCTCGAAAATACCGTGCCCGAAACCCCGTCGTCAGGAAAATGCTCGCAGTTTTTGAAGCCGTTGTCCTTCGCATATTTTTCGAGCATCTGCTTCTGGTTCGCGATGGACATGGACTCGCCCTGGAGCAGGTCATACGCGTACCAAACAAGGGCTAAAAAAGGACGCACACTGTTTGGGCAACAGGAACGACCTATTCCCTCACGCGCAGGAAGGTAAATTCGACCTGCTCATTGCGTCCAGGCTTTCAGACTTCGATGCGAACCTGGAAACTTGCACGGACACAATTTGGGAGCTTTTGCTTGCGCGCCCACCGGTCGGGATCCATATTGAATCGCTCAACTTTTTCTCCCTGATGCCAAATGCCCTGCGGTATATGAAATATCTACAGGAAATGCGGTTTCAAAACGAGGAATCTAAGCAGTGCGGCGGCGTGCTATGGGAGCTGTAACGCAGGGAATTCTATGAACAAGCTCAGATCGCCCAAACCGGCACGATCACCGTGCCCCGGTCGAGCGCTGAAAGCTCTTTCTTTGTGCAAACGACGGCCCCATTCCCCTGGGCATACCCGCTTTGTCCAGAACCTTGAACGCGCCCGCGAGCTCCGTCTGTGGCGAGGCAGGCTGGCGCCGGTTTCGAGAGGAAAGTCAAGCGGATTTTTCTTTCAATCCCACCAATCCAACATATTCTGTTCCATGAGCTCGCCAAGCCGCTTCAGGTCGGCCTGCTCGTCATTGGACGCTGCTTCATATGCTTCATGCATTTCCCGGTCATAGCTGTCTGGCGTGAGGTGTTCAAATCCGACAGAGCCGTCTTCATAGGTCGTCTTTCTGTACGGGTACTTCCCCCATTTTTGCTCTACCGACTTACGGCGAAGCAGTTCCTGTCGATCTTTGGGCAGAGCGACTACAGCCGGGACGATAAACATCTCCTTTTCGCCTTGATCGACAAATTTCTGGCCTAGCGAACAGCCGTCAGCCATAATGGGTCAACCTCCAGAGGGGTTTGGCTCATTTATTTTTCCGAACAAAATGGAGGAGGCAGATTATGCGTATCCCCAGCGCCCTTGCCGTCACGCTTGACGCGTGCTGGCAGCAAGCCGATTCCATGGTGGAGGACATTTTCACCATGGTGTCTCTGCACTCTCCGCCCGCGAACGCCAAAACGCTCCTGGATCGCTGGAGCACGGACGGAGAGTGCGAAATCGAGTTCAGCGACGGCCCGCTTCTGGACAGAGGCCCTCCTTACGCGATCCTTGAGGCGAGCCGAGAGCCCCGGCGTATCCTGATAAGGCGCAACCAGCGACGAACCCGGTGGCTGGATGAGTCCAGCCCGCAGGCGAACCTGTGGTATGCGGAAATCCTCGGCTATCTCTCGCTTGGATTCCTGTTCTTGCGCAACTACACAATGAACTGTTCCATAGTAGTTCATACTAACTCGGATGAAATAGAAAATAGTCCTTGCAATTCAATGAAGGATATGGTAATATTAATTCAAGCCGCGACGCCGCGATAAATTGGAGGTGAGTCAAATGCCAAACGAGCCTGAAAAGTGGTCAAGCCTTGAAGAAATAGCCGAGCATCTCGGCGTTAGCAAGGATACGATTCGCAGTTGGATTAAAAAAGGAGTCATACCGCACCGCCGGATAGGCAAGCAATTCAAGTTTCGGATTTCGGAAGTGGATGAATGGGTTGACAGTGGCAAAAGCGCCGAAATAGAATGAGCCGCCAACGATAGTGTTTGTTAGGGCGGCAATATGAGGGTGGCTACTTTTATGGATATGTTGATGCCGTACAACGGTTCCCTAACCGCTGAACAGTTTCTCTACTACGAGATGAGGATTGTTGCGGTGCGGTATCTGGAAGGCAAAACTGTGGAGGAAATCATTGAGGATGTCAAGCGGGACAATCTTTTTCAGTACCCAACGGAGCGCATGATAAACAGATTGGCCCGCGCCTGCTATCGGAGAATCGCCGCGCTGGACAACGAGAAGCTGGTTTACGAGGTGGCAAACGCACCGGCAGAGACGGGCAAGCAGATTAACCTCTACGCTATGATGCGGTATAACCAACTTGCACGAGAGTTTATGGAAGGGCTTGTGGGCGTGAAATACCGTCAGCAGGACTTCTCCTTTACCAAAAAAGACATTCATATGTTCTTTCATCGCTTGCGGGAGCAAAACGATGATGTGGCGGCCTGGAGCGAACAAACCGTCACGAAGCTGAAACAGGTGCTGACGAAGTGCCTCATTGAAACGGAGATGCTCGACAGTGTGAGAGATACCACGCTCAAGCCCATCTTCATCAGCGCGGAACTGGAAACGGGGATCCGGGAAAACAACGACTTGGGCGCGCTTGCCGCGTTCAACTGTTTTAAGTAGGAGTTTGCGTATGGCCGGCATTAAACAGGAGCTTGATGAGATCAAAGGGCGCATTTCAAATGCTGCCTTCCTTGCCAACAAGGGGATTTCCAATGAGGTAGGAATCCACGTCTTTAAATACGCCCCCCGGCACGAGCTCATCGTGCGGGACTATATCCAGCGGCTGGCGTCCGCACCGTCCGATATTTATCACGTCATTGAGCGGGATATGTATAAAATCCTGCTTGCTATTCTGGAGGAAAAGCGCGTCCTCGGCGCGGCGCCCTCTTTGGAGGAGAAGAAGGGCAAGGAGTATCTGCTGGCCCAACTCCAGAAGGTTGCCACGCCGGAAGCCTTCCTCGCAAAAATGAAATACGAACCGCACCAGCGCGGAGATATCCTCTTTTTAACAGGCGTCGGCAAGGTTTATCCGTTTATGCGGTCACACAAAATGCTCGACAGTATGCAACAGGCGTTCTCGGACATACCGATTGTGATGTTCTATCCAGGGGAATTCAATGGGCAAAGCCTGATTCTTTTTGATAAATTCCACGACGGGAATTATTATCGCGCATTCAACTTGCTTTAATTTTTTGCGGAGGTTTTACAGTGAAGATTCAGAGCATGTTTCAAAGGGACATTAACCGCGACATCAACGGCGTGATCAAGGTGGCGCAGGACGATGAACAGAGCCTGGTTCAGGAGCTTGGCGAGTATATCATTACCAAAGAGCTCCGCCGCCACTTCACCACATTCTTCGATAATTACTCGAAAGCCATCGACCATCCAACGGATAAAATCGGGGTGTGGATTTCGGGTTTCTTCGGAAGCGGTAAATCCCACTTTCTTAAAATGCTGTCTTACCTGCTGTCCAACCGCGAAGTCGCCGGGCGACACGCTGTGGATTTCTTCGAGGATAAATTTGACGACCCGATGATGTACGCCACAGCCGTGCGATGCACCAATATCCCTACGGAGTCGATTCTCTTTAACATTGACATCGAGGGGCCGATCAACAAAGACAAAACGGCGGTTCTGCGGGTGTTCGCCAAGGTGTTCTACAACCACCTGGGCTTCTACGGCGAGGATTTGAAGATAGCGAAGCTGGAACGCTTCGTGGACAGGAGCGGCAAGACCGACGCATTCCGCGAGAAGTTTGAGGAAATCAACGGTGCGCCCTGGGTGGAAGCCAGAGCATCCTATGCTTTTTTTGAGGACGACGTCGTTTCTGTTTTGCAAAGTGTTTTCAGCATGAGTGAAGTTGCTGCGCGCAACTGGTTCAACGGCGAAGAAAACGGCGACATGAGCATCAAGCAGCTCGTGGAAGAAATTAGGGCATATGCCGAAACCAAAGGAAAAGACTTCAGGCTGTTATTCTGCGTGGATGAGGTCGGCCAGTATATCGGCGAGGACGGCGACCTGATGATGAACCTCCAGTCCATCGTTGAGGAAATTGGCAGCAAGTGCCGCGGCAAGGTCTGGGTGATGGTTACAAGCCAGGAGGCCATCGACTCCGTGGTCAAAATTAGCGGCGACGACTTTTCCAAGATTCAGGGCCGCTTCAACACCAGGCTGTCCCTGTCCTCCGCATCGGTGGATGAAGTGATAAAAAAGCGTATTCTTGAGAAAACCCCGGAGGCCGAGCAGCTTCTCCGCATGGTTTTTGATAAAGAACACGCGGTAATCAAAAACCTGTTCACCTTCAACAACGCTGTGCTGGACATCAAGGGCTATGCCGATGGCTCTGTGTTTTCCGCAGCCTATCCGTTCATTCCTTACCAGTTTATCATCATACAGAAAGTGCTCGCCGAAATTCGAAAACACGGCAACAGCGGCAAGCATCTATCCGGCGGCGAGCGATCCATGCTTTCCGGCTTTCAGGAAGCGGCACAAAAGATACAGGGCAGAGACGAGAACGCCCTTGTGCCCTTTTGGCAGTTCTACGACACGGTACATACATTCCTGGAAAGCCCGATACGCCGCGTGATCGACCGCTGCCAGACGGCGGCCGATCATCACGACGGCTTGGAGCACCAAGACGTGCGCGTGCTCAAGCTCCTCTATCTGATCCGATACATCGATGATATAAAGGCGAACATCGATAATATCGCTGTCCTGATGGTAGACGATATCCGCACAGACAAGATTACCTTGCGCAGCGATATTGCCGCGTCCCTGGAGCGCCTGGAGCGCCAGAACTATGTGGCCCGCAACGGCGACAATTACTCGTTTCTGACCGACGAAGAGCAGGACATCGCCATCGATATCCGCAACACGCCGGTGGACAGCGCGGCCATCGTGCAGAGTATAGGGCAGACGCTTTTTTCGGAAATCTATCCGGCGAAGAAATTTAAGTATAACAAATACGACTTCGCCTATGACCAGTACATCGACGAAGCCCTCGTCGGGACTGCTGCGGGCGGGGTTCGCCTGCGTTTCGTCACGGTGGCAAACGACTACTGCAACGCGCCGGAAGCGAAGCTGATCATGGACTCGCAAGTCAACAACGAGGTGATCGTCCTGTTGTCCGGCGAGGCACGGTATTTTGAGGAACTGGAAACCGCCGCCAAGATTCGCAAGTATATCAAACAAAAGAATGTCTCACAATTGCCGGAGAGCATCCAGGACATCATCCGCAAGCGGCAGGCACAGGCCCGCGCCCTTGAAGACAGCGCGAGGGGGCAGCTTGATAAAGCGATAGTCGGCGCGGCGTTCTATATCCACGGCGAAAAGACGGAAATTAAGCACGGCGATGCCAAGGCCAAGCTCGACGAAGCCCTGGGGCAGCTCGTCGAAAGCGTCTACTCCAAGCTGAACCTCGTGAATGTATTCTGCGAAAGTGACGCCGACATCCTGTCTATCCTCAACGGCGAGCCGCGGCAAAGCAGCGTTGCGGGCACAGGGAACAATAATGAGTTTGCCCTGTCCGAAGTCAGCCAATGGCTGGAGGAGCGCTGCATGAGCCATGTTCCCGTGTCGATGGGCGATGTGCAAAGGCGTTACCAGGCGATACCATATGGCTGGCGCGAAGTGGATATAGCCGCTTTGGCGGCGCGGCTGGTCGTATCCCAGATGATTGAAATCCGCTACGGCGGCGCGGTAGCCGGCAAGGAGGACAGAAGCCTTGTCCGCTATCTGCGTGTAAAATCTGAAATCGACAAGGCGAGCGTCAGCCGCAGAATCGCGCCGTCTGAGGAGGATATGCGCAAAGCGGTCAAATTTCTGCGGGAATGGCTTGGACAAATGTCCATTGCCCAGGACGAGGACGGCTTGGTGCTGTTTGTGAAAGAAGTGCTTGCGGAAAGGCAGCTGCACTACGAAGCTCTGTTGGCGCTATATCAGAACGAGCGCTATCCGCAAGGGGAAGTAGTGCGCGGCGCCCGCGATCTGATGGCGGATATCCTCACGCAGAAAAGCAACAACGTGGCGCTCCTAAAACACCTCATCGCCAAACAGGAAGCCATTCTGGATATGTCTGAAGATATGGAGGAGGTTGAGACCTTCTTCAAGTCGCAGAAAGACATTTTCGACTCTGCCCGAAGGCAGCAAAACAACTTGCGGGACGAGCGGGATTACTTCGCCGCCGATCCGGAAACCGCCGCAAAAATCAATGAAATCGCATCTATCCTTGGCATGGCAAAGCCCTACCAAAGAATCAAGGACCTCTCCGGCCTGATGCAGGACATCAGATCGGCCTATGATGTCCTTCTCGGCCAGAAGAAGGAAGAGGTGCGCGGCATCATCACCCTGTGCATGGGCGACATCCACACGCTTGCGGGCGTGGGCAGCAGGGCTGACGACGATGTTCGCCGTGCCGACGACCGCTTCGGCGAATACAAGCAAAAGGTTGCGGGTGCGCAAAGCCTGACCGTGCTGGACGCGATGATCACCCAGATGCAAAATTACAAAGATCAAGTATGCAAACGGATTGAAGCCTTGCTGCACGAGGCGCCGCCGTCGCATCCCGGAGCCGGAGAAGCGGAAAAACCCAGGTCTATCGCCCAAGTGCGCCGTTATGACCTGTTCCCCGCAAGGCGCTTGACCAGTGCCGAGGATGTGGACAACTACCTTGAAGGCATCCGTAAGAAGTGCCTGGCCACGCTGGAGAACGCCGGCGGCATTCAAATCATGTAGGCGAGGGGACGGATATGAACAAGACCGCCATACAAAAATACGCGGTGTGGGCACGAAACGAGCTCATCGGGCAGGTAAAACAGCGTGCCTTCCAATATGGGATCAGCGAGGAGGGGTACGGCGAAGAGAACGCCGCCGTGGTTGCCGGGCGTGTGTTGAGCACGGACGAAAAGCGCCAGCGGCAGGGCTTTGTTGACGAAATAAAGAAATACGGCTACCGGCAGGCGGTGGAAAAAGCTGCTTACACCTGGTTCAACCGCTTCATCGCTCTGCGCTTTATGGAGGTCAACGACTACCTGCCGACCCATGTGCGTGTGTTTTCGGACGCTGCCGGGAGCTTCAATCCCGAAATACTCAAAGAGGCCCTGCGCATTGATTTACCCGGCCTTGACCCCGCGAAGGTCCGCGCTTTCATCGACGCCAGCGACGACGAGGGTCTTTACCGCTACCTGCTGCTCACCCAGTGCAACGCCCTGAGCGGCGCACTGCCGGAGATGTTCCAGCAAATGGGCGGCTACACCGAGCTGCTGCTGCCGAACAATATCCTCAAGCAGGACAGCGTGCTTGCCCGGCTTGTGCTGGACATTGACGCGGGCGACTGGCACGACGCCGTGCAGATCATCGGGTGGATGTACCAGTACTACAACACCGAACCCAAGCAGGCGGTCTTCGACGGCCTGAAGAAGAATATTAAAATCACCAAGGAGAAAATCCCCGCCGCAACCCAGCTTTTTACCCCGGACTGGATCGTGCGCTACATGGTGGAAAACTCCCTGGGCAGGCTGTGGCTGGAAAACCACCCGGACGCGGCCTTGCGGGGCAAACCGCTGCAATCGTATTGGAAATACTACCTGGCCGAAGCGGAGCAGACCCCTGAAGTGACGCGGCACCTGTGCGCCCTGCGCTCTCTGTCACCCGTAAAATCGCCGGAAGACGTCCGCTTTATTGACCCCTGCATGGGCAGCGGCCACATCCTGGTCTACGCCTTTGACGTGCTGCTGCAAATCTACGAAAGCGAGGGCGTGGGCAACAGCGACGCCGCCCGGCTCATCCTGGAAAAAAACCTCCACGGCCTGGATATCGACCCCCGGGCCTACCAGCTTGCCTATTTCGCGCTGATGATGAAAGCCCGCAAACACAACCGCCGCATCCTTCGCCTGGGCGTTGCGCCGCAGGTCTACCACCCGGAGGGCTTTGCCGACGGCGAGGAATACGGCTCGCTGAAAATCGATGACCCCGGCGGCATACCCGCCGAGCGCATTGGCTACGACAACGACCTGCGCGTATGGAACTTCAAGCGGCTGCTGACCCTGAAGTACGACTGCGTGGTGACGAACCCGCCGTATATGGGAGGCAAAGGGCAGAGTGGAACAACGGCTCAGTTTCTTAAAGATAATTATCCCGATACCAAATCCGACACATTTTCTGCTTTCATTGAAAGGTGCGGACAAATGGCCAGCTCGACTGGATATGTCGGAATGTTTACGCCATATGTCTGGATGTTTATACAGAGCTATGAGAAGCTCCGCAATATGCTGTACTCCACAAAAGATATTATCACGCTGATTCAGTTTGAGTATTCAGCGTTTGAAGAAGCAACTGTGCCAGTCTGTTCTTTTGTGGTGCGCAATGGCAAAACTGGCGCTTCTGGAGAATATTTGCGCCTTGTGGATTATCGCGGCGGCATGGAGGTACAGAGAGTAAAAGCGCTTGAAGCCATAGCCAATCCCAATTGCGGCTATCGCTATACAGCCAGCACCGAAAACTTCGAGAAAATACCGGGGTGGCCTGTGGCGTATTGGGTGAGTGAGGCGATGTTAAGGGCGTTTATTCGTGGGAAAACAATTGAAGAAATCGCCGACGTAAAGCATGGAATGTCTACAGGAAAAAACGAAGTATTCGTTCGCGAATGGTGGGAGATCAAGCATAATGAAATAGATTATAATCTGACCGATAAAAATCAACTAGAACATAGCACGGCTAAGTACTATCCCTACAATAAAGGTGGAGAGTATCGGCTTTGGTATGGTAATGCACAACAAGTCGTGCTATACGGAAGCGAAGGCAGAACAAAGATGCTAACTTACTCCGGCTTTAGGCACGATGGTAAAGAGTGGTATTTCCGCAAAGGCATAACATGGTCTTTTATTAGCTCATCAAAATTCGGCGTTCGCTTGTCGCCAACTGGGTTTGTCTTTGACGTTGCCGGCTCATCTCTTTTCCCGAAACCAGTGAATATACTCTATTTGCTTGGCTTTTTGAGTTCGAAGATTTGTTTTACCATCCTAATGTCTCTCAATCCAACATTGAATTTTCAAGTTGGAAACATCAAGAGCATACCCGTAATCCTCGATGCAGGCAGAAAGCCGGATGTGGATGATTTAGTTACCACCAACGTCTCACTCTCCCGTTCCGACTGGGACGCCTTTGAAACCAGCTGGGATTTTAAGCGGCACCCGCTGGTGAATGGGGAAGCGAGCATGGCGGCGGCGTTTGGGAATTGGGAGCGCGAGGCGGCGGAGCGGTTTGAGACCCTCAAGGCCAATGAAGAGGAGCTGAACCGGATATTTATTGGCATCTACGGCTTGCAGGATGAGCTGACCCCGGAGGTGGAGGACAAGGACGTGACCGTGCGGCGGGCCGACCTGGGCCGGGACATCAGGAGCTTTATCAGCTACGCCGTAGGGTGCATGTTCGGGCGGTATTCGCTGGACGAGGAGGGGCTTGTGTTCGCGGGCGGCGGCTGGGATGACGGCAAGTACAAGACGTTCCAGCCGGATGCGGACAACGTGCTGCCCATCTGCGACGACGAGTATTTTGACGACGACATCGCGGGGCGGTTCGCGCAGTTCGTGGAGGCGGTCTACGGCGCGCAAACCCTGGAGGAGAACCTGAAGTTCATCGCCGACGCGCTGGGCGGTAAAGGCACGCCCCGCGAAGTCATCCGGAATTACTTCCTGAATGATTTCTACAAAGACCACTGCAAGATATACCAGAAACGCCCGATTTATTGGTTGTTCGATTCCGGCAAGAAGCACGGCTTCAAGGCGCTGGTGTACCTGCATCGCTACAGCCGCGACCTGCTGGCCCGCCTGCGCACGGATTACGTCCACGAGCAGCAGGAGCGCTACCGCACCCAGCTTTCGCACATCGCCGTGGCGCTGCACACGGCGGCGGGCACGGAGCGGGCAAGGCTCCTCAAGCAGCAGGACAAGCTCAGCGAGCAGGCCCTTGAGCTGGGGGCCTACGAGGAAAAAATTCACCACTTGGCCGACAGGAACATTGAAATCGACCTGGACGACGGCGTGAAGAAGAACTACGAGCTTTTCGCCGATGTGCTGGCGAAGATATAGAGAGGTGTGAACGGGATGGCAAACAAACCACCCTATACCATCACGGAGAAAGCCGCCGACTATCTGGCGAAAATCGTAGAAACCGTAACGCGGCTGGAATACGGCACGGGCTTCAAGCGGGATATCCGCCTGCATAGGGAAAATCGTGCGCGGACCATACACTCCTCCCTTGCCATCGAGGGCAACTCTCTCACGCTGGGTGAGGTAACCGCCGTGATCGAAGGCAAGGTCATCGCGGGCAAGCAGGCGGACATCAAGGAAGTAAAGAACGCCTACGAAGCCTACGACAAAATCATGACATTTGACCCCTATGCCGTCAAAGACTTCCTGATCGCCCACAAGCTGATGACGCAGGGTCTGGTTGCGGAAGCGGGCAAGTTCCGCAGCGGCGACGTGGGTGTATTTGACGGCGATGTGGCGGTGCATATCGGCGCGAGGCCGCAGTTCGTCCCAGGTTTGGTGAACGAGTTGTTCGGTTGGGCAAAGGAATCCGAATTGCACCCTGTGTTGAAAAGCGCGATTGCGCATTACGAAATCGAAACTATCCACCCCTTTGCCGACGGCAACGGGCGTATGGGGCGGCTTTGGCAGACCTTGCTTCTGGCCAAATGGAACGCCATTTTCGCATGGATTCCCATGGAAGAGGTGCTGTACCGGAACAGACCGCAATACTATCAGGCAATCGAAGCGGCGAGAAAAGCCAACGATTCGGGCGATTTTATTGAATTTACGCTTTCGGTGGTTTTGGACACCATTGCCGACCAGGAAAAGCACCAAGTCAAGCACGAAGATAAGCACCAAGTCGAATGGGCCGAAAAACAACTGGAGGTGCTGAGATCACTTGGCACAACGGCATTGTCGCGCAAAGAAGTGTTTGACGCTGTCGGAATGAACGGTGATTCGCGTTCATTCAAACGTCATATGGAACCGCTTCTCGAAGCGGGACTGATTGAGATGACCGTACCTGACAGGCCAAACAGCCGCCTGCAAAAATACAGGCTGACGGAAAACGGTAAGACTGTCATCGGCGAAAGCAGATAGTAACGGAGGATTGCTCATGTTGTCAGAAACCATAAACAGCAGGCTGCTGGAGCGGTTCGCCGTGCCGTTGCCTGAGTTCCATAACCGCCGGATCGTGTTCTGGCACGATGAAGACGGTTCGTTCGAGGATGAATTGAACCATCTCGATCTGCCCGGCACACAGGTCATCAGATTAACCGGCACAAACAATTTCTCTGTTAAAAAATTACTCTGCGCCGACGATCTGACGGGCGATTATCTGATTTACGACCCTCTGGTTTATGACAAAGAAGGCAAAGACGACTGGTTGTTGGACATCCGGCTGTACAGCGAGGAGTTCCGCGCCGACCTTGTGTCCTTGCAGATGGAGGAACTGTTGGTAGAACCGTCCTCCGCGATGCGCAAGACGATGAAGCTTTACGACAGATTTATGGACAGCAAAGAGCGCAGGGAAAAACTGCGCCGTATCGGCCGCAGCTACCAGTCGCCGCTGCAATTGCATATCGACATTATGGCGGTGCTGTGCGGGTGCGGCGGCGGCACGGTACAGGACGTGATTATCGCCGTGCTGTCGGCAGGCCTGGAGAAAGAGAGCAATGCCGCGCTAACGGCGATTGAAAAGTTCGGCAGCATGGATGCTTTTTGGTCGTTGATTCAAAAATACACGGGTTATCCGCACACGCACGAGCGTCCGCTTGGCGATTTTGCCGCCCATATCCTGCTGACCGCTCTCTCACAAACGATGCCGATGTCTATTCTGCGCGGGTTGGAGCGGTTCGTTTCAGACGCGAACAAAGCTTATTGCTACCAGCTAGTCCACGAGTGGCAGCACAGCGGCGACGGAAGTGGCTTGGAAGACATTTGCCGCCATGTGGAGCGAGAGCTGCGCCTTGCCGGTCGTTTTGACAAGACGGAAGTCAGCGTTCTCTTGAAAAGCGATACATTCCCGGCGATCAATGAAAGCATCCTCAAGCATTTCTACGCTGAGATTGCCGAGAACGTCATTAAGGCAGAGGATATCATTACGGCGGTTGAGAGCCGCAGAACAGCCGCTTGGTATAGCCTGACAGAGGACTATCTCGAAAGCCTCTATTGCATAGCCAGAATGCAGAGATTCTACCTATCGCACATCGAAGGCTTCCATATAGTGGAACCAGCGAAGGTCTGGACGCTCTACACCACGGACGCTTATCAAATGGACAGCTATTATCGGCGCTTCCATCTTCATTTTGGCAATAGCTTAAAAAAACCGAGCGCACTTTTGGAGGACGCTTTGAAGAAGTGCTCCGACAGGGTTGAAGGCTT
Source organism: Bacillota bacterium (assembly GCA_009786275.1). GTDB lineage: Bacteria > Bacillota > Clostridia > Oscillospirales > Acutalibacteraceae > WRMQ01. The sequence goes on from WQTL01000516.1 coordinate 23,283, forward strand.
GTACCGTGAGTGGTTTTTGAAACAACTCACCCTGATATGGACCAATTCCATCGCGGGCGATCTGGAGTCGCTTGGGGCCGTTGCCGCCGCACAGATACCCGAACAACGCAGATTCTACAACCGCTATGTTTCGCCCAACGTGCGCCGCGGCAACCGTGTGTTCGTGGTTATTTCCGACGCCCTGCGCTATGAAACAGCCGTTGAACTCTCCGAGCGGCTCAGCCGCGTCACCAAGGGCAAGACAACAATGGAAGCGATGCAAGCAATCTTCCCTGGTATAACGAAGTTCGGCATGGCGGCTTTGCTCCCCGGCAAAGAGGTGACGGTAAATGAAAAGATGGACGTGTTTGTAGACGGCAGCCCGGCCGCCACTACGCTCCAGCGCGGTGTGATACTTTGCAGGGCCCACCCCGGCAGCGCGGCAGTGACTTACAAAGACCTGCTCCAAATGAAAAAGCAGGAACGGCGCGACCTCGTGGCAGGCAAGGAAATCATTTATATCTATCATAACACCATTGATGCCAACGGTGACAAACCCGCTACCGAGCAGAAGGTGTTCGAGGCTTGCGGCGACGCCATTGAGGAACTGACCGCCATCGTCAAGATCATCGTTAACGATTTAAGCGGGGCAAATGTGTTTATCACCGCGGACCACGGCTTTCTTTACACCTATCGTCCGCTGGACGAGAGCCAAAAGATCAGCCGACAAACTTTTTGCGGCAACCTTCTGGAACTGGGCAGGCGTTACGCTCTTGTGCCTCCCGAGACCACTGCCGACTATCTCTTGCCTGTCAAAACAGACAAGATGATCAGCGGCGTTGCGATGAAGGGCTTCGCTGCGCAGGATACCGTACGCATGAAAGTGCAGGGCGGCGGCGAGAACTATGTCCACGGCGGCATAAGTATGCAGGAAATGGTTGTTCCGGTCATTGTCTACAAAGGAATCCGAGCCTCCTCCACAAAATATGTCGAGGTGCAAAATCCGGGACTTTCACTGATATCAGAGAGCCGAAAAGTTTCGAATCTGATGTTCTCGCTGGATTTTCTGCAAAAGCAGCCCGTGGGCGACAAGGTGCAACCGTGCAATTATACGCTCCGCTTCACCGACGAGGAGGGAGTGCCTGTCAGCGATTTTCAGACGGTTATCGCCGACCGGACAAGCGGCAAAGATGCCGAGCGGGTGCTGCGCGTAAGGTTCACTCTCAAGCCGATGCAGTACAACACAAACAAGCTTTACCGCCTTGTCATCGCAAACGACACCGATGCCCCCGAAGAGGTGGAATTCCGCATAGACATCGCATTTGCCGACGACTTCGGCTTCGATCTGTAACTATAATAGGAGGATTTGAAGATGGAGGCAGCAAACCCAAACGAGGAAATCTATAGAAAACTGCGGGCGAATTTCGACGGCAGGATTGTCCGCAAAGACCTGACCAAGGCCATCAAGGAGGGCGCGAACGTGCCTGTCTATGTCTTGGAGTTTTTGCTTGGACAGTATTGTTCTTCTGACGACCCGCAGATTATCGAAAGCGGTGTGGCGAACGTCAAGAGAATCCTTTCCGAGAACTTCGTGCGCCCTGACGAGGCGCAGAAGGTGCTGTCATCTCTGCGGGAGCGCGGCGGCTACACGGTTATCGACCGCATCACAGTCAGCCTGAACATAAAGTTTGACCGATATGAAGCGGACTTCTCCAACCTTGGCGTTCGGGGTATCCCCATTTCGGCAGACTATGTATCCAGGTATGACCGCCTGCTGTGCGGCGGCATCTGGTGCATCGTCGGGCTTGAATATGAGTACATTGAGGAAGACAAAAAATCCACGCCGATACGCGTCGTGAAGCTGACCCCGATTCAAATGCCACACATTGACATGGCCGAAATAAAGGAAGGCCGCAAAGCCTTTTCCAAGGATGAGTGGATTGCGGTTTTGCTTCGCTCTGCCGGCATGGAAGCCGACCATTTTACCAACCGCGAGAAATGGCTACAGCTCACCCGTATGCTCCCGCTCATAGAAAACAACTTCAATCTCTGTGAGCTGGGGCCTCGCAGCACGGGCAAGTCGCATCTTTATAAGGAAATTTCGCCAAACTCCATCCTTGTATCCGGTGGGCAGACTACGGTCGCCAATCTCTTCTACAACATGTCGAATAAGCAGGTCGGCCTTGTGGGTTTATGGGACTGCGTGGCATTCGATGAGGTGGCGGGCATTACGTTCAAGGACAAAGACGGCGTTCAAATCATGAAGGACTACATGGCGTCCGGCTCGTTCGCTCGCGGCAAGGAGGAAAAGGCGGCGTCCGCCTCAATGGTTTTTGTGGGCAATATCAACCAGAGCGTGGATGTGCTGCTGAAAACCTCACACCTCTTTGACCCGTTCCCCGAAGCGATGGCCTATGATACGGCATTCCTGGACCGTATGCATTGCTATAATCCCGGCTGGGAAATCCCAAAGTACCGTCCAGAATCATTCACCAACGGCTACGGCTTTATCACTGATTACCTCGCTGAGTTCATGCGGCAGATGCGCAAAGAGCCATTCGGTGACGTCTGCGATAAATATTTCCGCTTCGGCAGCAACCTGAACCAGCGCGATGTAATTGCCGTGCGAAAAATCGTGTCTGGTTTTGCCAAGCTGCTCTACCCGAACGGCGAGTTCACCAAGGAAGAGATAGAGGAAGTCCTCGTCTTTGCCCTTGAAATGCGCCGCCGCGTCAAAGAGCAACTCAAGAAAATCGGCGGCATGGAGTTCTACGATGTGAACTTTTCCTACGTCGACAACGAGTCCTTTGAGGAACGTTATGTTTCCGTACCGGAGCAAGGCGGCGGCAAGATAATTCCAGAAGGCTTGACGAACCCCGGTAATATCTACACCATCTCGCAAGGTAAAAGCGGCATGATAGGCGTATACCGTCTTGAAACGCAAATGCTCCCCGGCAACGGAAAATTCGAGCGCACGGGGCTTGGCTCTGACCGCGACGCGAAGGAAGCCACCAACACGGCGTTTAACTACCTGAAAGCAAGCGGACACCAGATAAGCGGTCAACTCAGCACGACAACAAAGGACTACATCATTAACTATCAAGACCTCAACGGCATCGGCATGACAAAGTTCTTGACATTGCCGTCTGTGATAGCCCTCGCTTCCTGCGCCCTTGGCAAGCCAACACTTTCCAGTCTGGCCGTTCTCGGCGAAATCAGCATCAGCGGCACTATCCTCAAGGTTGAGGAGCTGGCAAGTGTCCTGCAAGTCTGCCTCGATGCTGGGGCAAAAAAAGTGTTGATCCCCATCACCTCTGCCGCTGAACTGGGCATGGTTCCAGCGGACCTCATCGGCGCATTCAGCCTGATATTTTACAGCACGCCACAAGAAGCTGTTCGCAAGGCTTTGGGCGTGGAATAAGAGTAAGGTGCGCCACTAAACTTTTTTTCATCGCATAAATATAAAGGCTCGAAACGGCTGTGCAAGGTCGTTTCGAGCCTTTACAAAATTGTCCTTTCGTAATGACCGCATAGCAAATAGTCTGGTAAGTTCTCCCGTGCCTCCGTCCGTCGTAAACGGCGATCACGGCATCAGCCCTGTCAACCATGAAGCGGTTGTCGGGCACGCCTTTTGTGGGCCGCCCGAACGCCACGCCACGCGCCTTGGCCGCCGCAATCCCTTCAGCCTGCCGCTGACGAATGGCTATGCGCTCCCGTTCTGAGCAGTAGCTCAACAGTTGCAAGATGATGTCGCTGATCAGCCGCCCGGTGAGGTCGCGGTCTTTCTGTCGCGTGTCGAGCAGCGGCATATCCAGCACCACGATATCCGCACCCTTCCATTGTAAATCATCGTAGCTGATACAGCTATTCCTTTTTTTGCTTTCACGCCAGGCTCACATGAAAAGGCGCTTGCCTTCCCATCTGTTCTGTGCTATGATTAAAAAGTCAGAAGAGCGGAAGTAAGAGGAGGCTCATTTCCTATGAAAAAGAAAACCATAGTTTCCTTGGCCATCGCACTGCCCGCTGCGCTTTTGCTTGCCTTGGGCGTCCTGCACGCCCTCAGCTACGTCAATACCATAAAGGAGAAGCCTATGCAATACACTCTATCCCAGGGCGATCTAGCGCTCAATTATGACCCCTGCGCCATGACCTTGCGTGTTGTAAATCACAACGGCACGCGGTGGGACTGGCTGCCCAAAGCCTGCTACGTGGAGCTCGCGGGCGGCAAACGGCTCGCGTTCGAAAAGGCGCTGTGCGAAAGCGAGGAGCTTGAAATTGATGGTGTGCTAGTACCCTGTAAAACCTAATCATTGAACAACCGGATAAAGCCTTTTGAGCTTGATACGAGCATCTTCGGCAGTAAACTGCCAATCGACA